>JACPJY010000175.1 GCA_016187325.1 Rhodospirillales bacterium
CCGCGCCCGCCGCCACGCCAACTGTTTCGCCGAGCCGGCCGCTGCTCCCGGAAAACGGCAAGGCCGTCCAGGGATCGCCGGTGCGCGCCTACGAAGAAGCCCTACCGAAAAATGTCGTCGAACCGCACGTTTCGCCGCCGACGTCCGAAACAGCGACGCCGGTGACGCCGCTGGCGGCCGAACCCACGAAACCGGTACCCGCCCCGCCGCCGGTGGTACGCCGGGAAGAACCGGCGCCACCTCCGTCAACATCGGCGCCGGCCGTCCCCGAGCCCGTTGGCCGAGAACCCGTGGCGGCATTGCCGAAGGACGTCGAGAAGATGCCGGCCGCTGCGATGCCGTCTGCCACCGCCGTCGGCAGTCTTCCCGCCTGGAAAAGATTTGCCGTCGCCGTTCCGGCTGCTGCCGGACGGCCACGGCTTGCGATCGTCATCGACGATCTCGGCGTCGACAAGCCGCGCACCGCGAGGACCATACGGCTGCGCCCGCCACTGACGCTGTCGTTCCTCACCTATGCCAGCGGGCTCAAGGAATTGACGGCGGCGGCGCACGTCGCCGGCCACGAGTTGATGATGCACATTCCCATGGAACCGGGCAGCCCCGACGTCGATCCCGGGCCTAACGTGCTCCTGACCGGCATCCCGCGTAACGAATTGCAGGCCAGCTTGAAGTGGAATCTGGATCAGTTCGAGGGCTACGTCGGGATCAACAACCACATGGGAAGCCGCTTCACGGCCGACATCGCGGGCATGCTGGTGGTCATGGAAGAACTGAAGAAGCGCAATCTCCTGTTCCTCGACTCCATCACCGCCTTCAATTCCACCGCCGGCAAGGCGGCGCATCAGGTCGGCGTGCCGTTCGCACGGCGAAACATATTCCTCGATCACGACGACAGCGTGGCGGCGATCAAGAAGCAGCTTGCCGAGGTCGAGCGGCTGGCCCGGCGCAGCGGCTCGGCGGTGGCTATCGGCCATCCGCGGGAGGCGACGCTGCAGGCGCTGATCCCGTGGCTGAGCGAGGTCGAGGGCAGGGGGTTCCAACTGGTACCGGTTTCGGCGCTGATCCGACCCCCGGCACCGCGCGGGTAGCGGGCCGGGACGACGGTCAGGCGACTTCGGCGGCGAAGGCGACCGCTTCCTCGGCCGCCCGCAGCAATGCCCGCGCCTTGTTGCAGCTTTCTTGGTACTCGTTTTCAGGGGCGCTGTCGGCAACCACCCCGCCTCCTGCCTGTACGTAGAGGACGCTATCCTTGATGACGGCGGTGCGCAGCGCGATGCAGGTATCCATGTCGCCGTTGGCGCCGAAGTATCCGATGCAGCCGGCGTAGATGCCTCGCCGTTCAGGCTCCAGCTCGTCGATGATTTCCATGGCCCGGACCTTGGGCGCGCCGGACACCGTGCCGGCGGGAAACCCGGCCAGCAGGGCGTCGATGGCGCCAAAGTGGGGGTCGAGCTCGCCCTCGACATTGGAAGCGATATGCATGACGTGGGAATAGTACTCGACGATGAACTGCTCGGTGACGCGGACCGTGCCGACCTTGGCGACCCGACCAACGTCGTTGCGCCCCAGGTCCAGCAGCATCAGGTGCTCGGCGATCTCCTTCGGGTCGGCAAGCAAATCGGCGACCAACGCCTTGTCCTCCTCGGGCGTCGCGCCGCGTCTGCGGGTGCCGGCGAGCGGCCGAAGCGTGATCTTTCCCTGGCGGACGCGAACCAGGATCTCCGGGCTCGATCCGGCGACGCAAAAATCCCCGAAATTGAGGAAGAACAGGAACGGCGACGGATTGAGTCGACGCAGCGCCCGGTAGAACGAAAATGGCGGCAGCTTGAAAGGCACCCGGAAGCGTTGTGAAGGCACAATCTGGAAGGCGTCCCCGGCGTGGATGTACTCGACGGCCTTTTTCACCATCCAATGGAATTTCTCGCGCGTCATGTTGGACTCATGCTTCGCCGGAGCCGCGTCGCGCGGGGCCTCGGCCGTCTTTCGTGCGGGGTTCTTGCGGAAATCACGCACCACCTCGGCCAGTCTTTGGCGCGCGGCCTCGTAGGCCGCGGCGGCGGACTTCGACGGCTCCAGCCAGACCGGCGTGATCACGGTCACCGAGTCCTTCAGCGAATCGAACACCGCCATCACCGTCGGCCTGAGGAAGATGCTGTCCGGCACGCCGATGGCGTCGGGGTTGGCGTCGGGTAGCCGCTCGGTCAGCCGTACCATGTCGTAGGCCATGTATCCGACAAGTCCGGCAGCCATTGGCGGCAGCCCGGACGGCATGTCGATCCGCGATTCGTTGACCAGCGTGCGAAGCGAGGCGATGGCGCCGGACTTAATGGCAACGGGGCAAGGCGAAAAGGCATCCGGTTCGTCGACGGCGTTGCGATTGATGTCGGCCTTATTGCCGCGACACCGCCAGACGACGTCCGGCCGCAAACCGATGAACGAATAGCGGCCGCGGATAGCGCCGCCCTCGACGGATTCGAGAAGAAAACTGTTGGGCTTGCCATCGGCGAGCTTCAGCATCGCCGATACCGGAGTCTCCAGGTCCGCGACCAGGGTGGTCCATACGACCTGCGCCGCACCCTTGCTGTTTTCGCCGTATTTCGCGGCGAACGCCGGCAGATCAGGAGAAATCTGCATGGGCGTCGATCATCGATTCGGCGCGGGAGCCCGGCCGGACGAGCGGCCGATGAAAGTTTCGTCGATGCTGCGGCGATTGATGCTGACGCCGTACCGATCGCGTAGCGCGTACGCCAATTGGGTCAAAATGTCCGACTCGATAGACTCCCGGAGAGTGCCGGCAAGAGCGTCGTTCCCACGCTTATCGGCAGTGGGGTCGGCGGCGATGATCTCCTTCAGTCGCGCGACGTAGTACCCGCCGTCGCCCCGGGCCATCGTCGACTCGCCGGGCTTGACGGTGAAGATGCCGGCGATCAGGACCTGCGGCAGCGCCTGCGCCTCCTGCTGCTGCGGTTGGCGGAGCAATGGTGGCGTGATGGTCACGGTCAGCCCCAGGCCCTTGGCGACCGCGTCGATCGCGGCGCCTTCCTTGAGGCGCGCGAGAATCGCCTCGGCGGCCTTTTTCGCCTTCTCGGCGCGCTGGTCGGCCTTCCAGGCTTCCGTCACCTCGGCCTTGACCGCGTCCAGGGGCTTGAGCGCCGGTGACGTGATCTTGTCCACCCGAAGTACGAAAAATCCGTCGCGGCCGGTCTCGACCAATTGGCTGTCGGCGCCCTCGTTGGTGGCGAAGGCAGTCGTCAGAAATTCGCCTTTGGGAACGCCGGCAACCGGTTTTCCGGCCGGATCGAGGCCATCGGAATTGATGGCCGCGATCGTTGTCACCTTCATGTTCAATTGTTTGGCCGCTTCCTCCAGCTTGACGCCGCCGCCCAGTAGGTCGTCGAGCTTGTTGGCGAGCTGGAAAAGTCCATCGACGGCCTTTTCGTGGGCAATGGCCTTGCGAATCTCGTCGCGCGCCTGGTCTAAGGTCTTCTTGCTGCCCGGCTGGATATCGGTGACCTGAAAAAGGTGCCATCCGAGTGGGCTTTTCACCGGAGCGCTCGGCCTGTTCTTTTCCAATGAGAAAACCACGTCAGCCAGCGCAGCCAACAGTTCCTTGCGGGTCAGATTGCCGAGCTCGATGCGGTCGGCCTCCATCTTGGCGACGTCTTTGGCGACCGCGGCGAAGGTGCGGCCTTCCAATAACGCCTTATGGGCACGGTCGGCGTCTTCCTGCGTAGTCAAGATCATCTGCTGAACCCGTCGCGACTCCTGGACCGTGAACTCGTCTTCGCGGGCTTCGTAGGCCTCCTTGATTTGCGCCTCGGTGACGGCCACTTCGGCGGCCAAGTCCGCGGCATCCAACCGGATCACCGTCAGCGCCCGGTATTCGGGAGCGGTGAAGCGGGCGGTATGGCTCTTGTAGTAACCCTCGAGCGCGGCGGCATCCGGCTGCGAGATATCCTGCTGGGCGCCGTCGGTGGTGAACACGGTTTCGGCGATGCGTTTTTCCTGCCGCCGCCGGTATAACGAATCGACCAGAGATTTCGGCGCGGAGCTCAACGCGACACTATCCAACAACTGATTGCGCGCCATCTGTCTGCGGACCTGGTCGAGATACCAAGATTCGCTCATCTCGTTCTGGTTCAACACCTGCTGGAAACGATTGCGATCGAAACCGCCGAGGCCCTGGAAGGCGGCGGTCTTGTGAACCGCGTCGCGAATCATGTCGTCACTGATGGCGACGCCAATTTGTTGCGAAGCGACCAGTAGCGCCGTGTCGTTGGTGAGCCGCTGGACCACGGATTCCACGACACCCAGGGTCTTGGCTTCCTCAACGCCGAACTGGCTGCCGAAGGCCGTCTGCAGACGCCTGATTTCACGCCGCATTTGATCGGCGACCTCGTTGGGACCGACCTCTTGGTCGCCGACCTTGATCGCCGCCCCCGAACCCGACTGGACGACCCGGATCATGTCGTCGACGCCCCACGCCGCGAAGCTGGCGATCAAAATCCCAAACAGAATCTTGACGACGAAGGATTTCGAGTATTTGCGGATTTCCGTAAGCATGGCGCACCGGAATGCTGTCGCGGC
>JACPJY010000176.1 GCA_016187325.1 Rhodospirillales bacterium
AGCGCACGTAGAACAGCGTCGCTTCGGCCTTGCGGATGTGAGCCGAGATGTTGCGATAGCGAGTCGCCTGACGCGCCTGCTTCTTCAGGTTGGCCATCTGCTGGTCCAGTGTCACCAGCACGTCGTCGAGACGGGCGAGGTTGGTTTCGGCGCCGCGTAAGCGCAACTCGGCCTCGTGGCGGCGCGAATGTAGGCCAGTGATGCCGGCCGCTTCCTCGAGCAGCAGGCGCCGCTCGGTCGGCTTGGCCGCAATCACCGCGCCGACGCGGCCCTGGCTGACCAGCGCCGTCGAGCGCGCGCCGGTCGCTGAGTCGGCAAACAGCAACTGCACGTCGCGGGCCCGCACCTCGCGGCCGTTGACCCGGTAGGTCGATCCCTTCTCGCGCTCGATACGGCGGCTGACCTCAAGCTCATCGAATTCGTTGAATTGCGCCGGCGCCGAGCGCTCGGAATTGTCGAGATTGAGAATCACCTCGGCAATGTTGCGGGGCGGGCGCGACCCGCTGCCGCCGAAGATGACGTCGTCCATCTCGCCGCCGCGCATCAGCTTGGCCGAGGTCTCGCCCATCACCCAGCGCAGCGCCTCGACAAGGTTCGACTTGCCGCAGCCGTTGGGGCCGACGACGCCCGTCAGGCCCAGTTCGATCTGCAGATCGGCGCCTTCGACGAATGACTTGAAGCCCGAAAGCCTGAGCTTGGTGAATCGCAGCAAGGTTCGATCGTCCTATTCAGCTCTGCCGCCCCGCGGCCCAGGTCGGGGGACCAGGGGCGTAAATCACTTTTTCAACGCTTTGTCGATGGCCTTCTTGAAATGTTCATAGGGTAGGGCGCCAGAGATGACTTCGCTGCCGATGATAAACGATGGCGTCGAGTTGATCTTCAGCTTTTCATTGGCGGTTTCGGCACCCTTGCGGATCGATTCGAGCAATGGCTGGTACTTGAGGCAGTCGTTGATGTCGGCCTCCGACATGCCGCCGAACCGCACCACCCGGGCGATCGCCTCGAGCGGGTTGTTGCTTTGCGACCACTGCGACTGGCTGCGGAACAGGAGCTCGACGAAGCCGAAATAGCGGTCGCGCCCGGCGCAGCGGGCGACCATCGCCGCTGCCAACGACGGCGTGCCGAGTGGGAAGTCCCGATAAACTAGCCTCAGCTTTCCGGTGTCGATGTAGTCGGTCTTGATCTTGGGCAGGGTTTCGAAATGGAAGGCGGCGCAATGCGGGCAGCCGAGCGACGAATACTCGACCATGGTCACCGGCGCGTTGTCCTTGCCGAGGCTCATTTCCGCCATCGCTTCCTCCAAGGATGCGATGGCGGCGACCACCGTCAGCGGCGTCACCGCCGCCAGGAGGACGATCAACGCTAGACTTAGTAGGAAACGGAACAAATACCTCTCCTGCCATACAAGATGTTGAAGAATATAGAATCGCCGCCGCGGTCAAGTCGACTCATTTCACCACCGCTGAACCGGGCTCGACCGTCCGCGGCGCCTAAGCCGGCCGACGGCCGAGCACGGCGCGGCCGAGTGCCTCCAGCGCCCGGCGCAGCTCGGGGTCGTCGACGTCGCTGAGGCTGGCCGCCAGGCTCTGCTGCTCGCTGTCCTTGAGCGGCCGCGCGGCCCGCGCCCGCCGGCCGCCGGCCTTCGGCAGCGGCCCCTGGACGATCTTCAGCCGGGCCACCGCGCAGAACCCGAAAAAACCGTTGATTCGCTCGATCAGCAGCGGCTCCAGGTGCAACAGTTCGGTGGCCAAGCTGCCGTTGTCGATGGTCAAATGCAGGGTGCCGCCGGCGCGGCTGCCGCGCGGGAACGTCACCTTTTCCGGCAGGCTGTGACGGGCTAGGTGCTCGCCGGCGATCGCCGGCCAGTCGGTGAGGATGGCGCCATCGGCGAGGCCGCGGCGGCCGAATACCTCGCGGGTGACGGCGGCCAGCGGCTGCGCCAGCGCCCGCGGCCCGCCGCCGCGTCGTCTCACTTGCGCCGCGCCCTGCCGGAAGCTGGTCCTCACGGTCATAGCCGGTCGCCCGCGGTTTGCCACTCCATGGGCCAATGCTAGGATCGCCGCTTGACCAGGGCAACCGGACAATTGACCCGCAATTCAATGGCACCGCCCGACGTCCTTCCCCGCCCTTTGGCGCCCGACCCGAAATCCGTCCGCCGCCGCCTGCTCCGCTGGTATGACCGCCACCGACGCGAGCTGCCATGGCGGGCGCCGCCCGGCGGGACGCCCGACCCCTACCGGGTATGGTTGAGCGAGATCATGCTGCAGCAGACCACGGTGGCGACGGTCGCTGCCTATTTTCGCCGTTTCGTCGTCCGCTGGCCGACGGTCGCGGCGCTGGCGGCCGCTGACCTCGACCAGGTGCTGCACGCCTGGCAGGGACTTGGCTACTACGCCCGCGCTCGCAACCTGCACAAGTGCGCCCGCATCGTCGCCGGCGAGATGGATGGACGATTTCCGGAAAGCGAGGCGGCGCTGCGCAAGCTACCCGGCATCGGCGCCTACACCGCCGCCGCCATCGCCGCCATCGCGTTCGGCAGGAAAGCGACACCGGTCGACGGCAATGTCGAGCGGGTGACGGCGAGACTGTACGCCGTGGCCACGCCTCTGCCGGCCGGCAAGAAACGCCTGCGGGCGCTGGCCGCCGGCCTGACGCCCCGACGCCGGACCGGCGACTTCGCGCAGGCGATGATGGACCTCGGCGCCACCATCTGCACGGCCAAGGCGCCGGCCTGCGACGCCTGTCCGCTGCTTTCCGACTGCCGCGCCGGACGGACGGGCCGGGCGGCGCGCTATCCGGCGAGGGCGGCAAAAAAGCCGCGGCCGGTACGCCACGGCACGGTGTTCTGGGCGGTGCGCGGCGACGGCCAGGTGTTGCTGCGCCGCCGTCCGCCGAAAGGGCTGCTCGGCGGGATGATGGAGATTCCATCCACCGCCTGGCGCGACAAGGCGTGGACCGCCGACGAGGCGGCCCGCGAGGCGCCGCTCGCTGGCGATTGGCGGCGGCTCGAGGGCGAAGTCCGCCACACCTTCACCCATTTCCACCTGAGGCTGTCGGTGCTGGCGGCGCGGGTCGACGGACCGGCGCCGAAGGGGGCGCTATGGTGTCCGCCGAAACGGTTTTCCGACCACGCCCTGCCGACGGTGATGAAAAAGGTCGCCGGCCACGCCGCCAGGGAAACCACGACGGCGCCGGCCGGTCACTCGTCGTAGGCGATCAGCGCGTCAAACGGCACGCCGTTGAGCTTGCTGCGGCCGCCCAGGAACGTCAGTTCAATGATGCAGGCGGCGCCGACGACCTCGGCGCCGACCTTGGTGAACAGATCGATCGAGGCACGCATGGTGCAGCCGGTGGCCAGCAGGTCGTCGAGGATGACCACGCGCTGGCCCGGCTCGACCGCATCCTCCTGGATCTCGATCACATCGGTACCGTATTCGAGCGCGTACTCGTAGCCGATGATCCGGCCCGGCAGCTTGCCCTTCTTGCGGATCATGGTGAAGCCAAGGCCGAGCCTCGAGGCCAGCGGAGCCGCCACCAGGAAACCCCGCGATTCGATGCCAGCCAGGATATCGGCACGGTGGCGGCCGACCAGCTTGGC
>JACPJY010000169.1 GCA_016187325.1 Rhodospirillales bacterium
ACTTGGCGATCGCCCAGCACAGCGCGTGCTCGCGGCCCCCCGATCCGACCACCAAAACCTTCACGGACTAAGTGCCTCCCGTTTCCGACGTTTGCCGTGCTTTTCTATGATCCGTTTTCTATCATACATATCGGCATCATGAGCAAGAAACCGTCCACCCTCGTAAGCGCGCCGGGCGACCCTCTCGGTCCCGACGGCAATCTGCCGATCCTGACCGTCTCCGAGATTTCGGCGCTGTTGAAGCGCACGGTCGAGGAGAGCTTCGCTCGCGTCCGCGTCCGTGGCGAGATTTCCGGGTTCAAGCGCGCCGCGTCGGGGCACCTCTACTTCGCCCTCAAGGACGCCGACGCGGTGCTCGACGCGGTCGCCTGGCGCGGCACCGTCGGCCGGCTTGGGCTGAAGCCGGAGGACGGCATGGAGGTGGTCGCCACAGGACGGCTCACCACCTACCCCGGGCGCTCGCGCTACCAGATCGTCGTCGAGGCGCTGGAACTGGCGGGCGAAGGGGCGCTCTTGAAGCTGCTCGAAGAGCGGCGCAAGAAGCTGGCCGCCGAAGGGCTGTTCGACGCGTCGCGCAAGAAGCCGCTGCCGTTCCTGCCCGATGTCATCGGTGTCGTCACCTCGCCGACCGGCGCCGTCATCCGCGACATCCTGCACCGGCTCGCCGACCGCTTCCCGCGCCAAGTCCTGTTATGGCCGGTGCCGGTGCAGGGCGAGGGCGCGGCGGAAAAGATCGCCGCCGCCATAAACGGCTTCAACCGCATCACCGGCAAGGGCAAGGCGCCGCGGCCGGATCTGCTGATTGTCGCCCGCGGCGGTGGCAGCCTCGAGGATCTGTGGGCGTTCAACGAGGAGGTGGTGGTGCGCGCCGCGGCGGCGAGCCTGATCCCGCTGATCTCGGCGGTCGGCCACGAGACCGACACGACGCTGATCGACTTCGCCGCCGACGCCCGCGCGCCGACGCCGACGGCGGCCGCCGAGATGGCGGTACCGGTACGCGCCGAGCTGGTGGCCACGGTCGAGGACCTGGGTGCGCGGCTGGTCGCGGCGGCGGCGCGCCTGGTCGGCGAGCGCCGGACGCGGCTCGACGGGCTCGTCCGCGCGCTGCCGGACCTCAAACGGCTGGTCGAGGAGTTGGTGCAACGGCTCGACGACCGCGCGGAAAGGCTTACCCACGCGCTGCGCGCCGGCATGAATCTCAGGCGCCAACGGCTGGTGATCTCCATTCCGCGGCCGCACCAGCAGATCGCGCACGCCCGCAAGCAACTGAAGAGCGAGATGCGGGCGCTGAAAGCCGCCGCCGCGGCGTTCGTCAGGGAGCGCCGGCGCGCCTTCGATCATTTCGCAGCCTTGCTCGAGAGCTTCTCCTATCAGCGGGTGCTAGAGCGCGGATTCGCGCTCGTCACCGACGGCGCCGGCAACCCGATCGAGTCGGTGGCGAGGCTCTCGCCCGGCATGGGCGTGCGGCTGCGCCTCTCCGACGGCGAGGCGGGCGCCCGTATCACCGACGTCGCCGGCCGTGGCGGAAAGAATGCGAAACCGAAGAAACCCAAGCCCGGCGGCGACGGGCGCCAGGGGACGTTGCTGTGACGGCGCGCTGCGCCTCGGTACTCGCCGCGCTGCTGCTGCTCCCGCCGGCGCTGGTGGCGACGGCTTCCGCCGGCACGCTCAGCCTGGACGGACCGCTAATCCAGGGCGGCCTGGTGATCGGCACTACCGAGCCCGGCGCCAAGGCGTCCCTCGACGGCAACCCGGTGCGCGTCGATGCCGCGGGCGCATTCCTGATCGGCTTCGGTCGCGACGCGGCGGCTCAGGCATGGCTCCGGATCGAGCATGCGGACGGCAGCCGCACCGACAAGGAGCTCAAGGTCGCGACGCGCACGTATCCGGTGCAGCGCATCGACGGGCTGCCCGAGCGACAGGTGACGCCGCCGCCCGAGGACATGGTGCGGATCAAGGACGACAGCGTCCGGATCGCCGAGGTGCGGCGCCTCGACAGCGACCGGCGCGGCTTCGCGTCCGGGTTCATGTGGCCGGTGGAGGGCCAGGTCAGCGGCGTCTTCGGCAGCCAGCGCATCCTCAACGGCAAGCCGCGGCGGCCGCACAACGGCGTCGACGTGGTGGCGCCGAAGGGCGCGCCGGTCGTCGCCTGTGCCGACGGCATCGTCGCGCTAGTGCATCAGGATATGTTCTTCACCGGCAGGACGGTGTTGATCGACCACGGGCATGGTTTGATTTCGGCCTACGCGCATCTGGACGACATCCGGGTGAAGCCCGGTGAGCGCGTCGCCAAGGGCGCGCGTATCGGCAGCGTCGGCAGGACCGGACGCGTCACCGGGCCGCACCTGCATTGGGGGGTGAGTCTGTTCGGCACGCACCTGGACCCGGCGCTGCTGGTCGGGCCGATGGAAGCGCAAAGCGGCGCGGAACGGCGCCGTTGATCGGGTGTCCGTTGAAGGGGGCCGGAAAATCGCCTATAGTGGCGCTTCGTTATTCACCTCTGCCTGGAGGAAATTCCATGCACAAGCTCACCGCCTATGCCTTCGTCGCTGCGCTGCTGGCGACAGGTTTCGCCATCCCGGCGAGCGCCGAGGGCGATTGCGGCGCCACGCACTCGACGAAGACAGTCGACATTTCGACGTCGGACAACAGCGTCGCCGACATCTCCACGCAGCAGAGCACGCAGCCCGGTAAGTAAGGCGGAACCGGCCCCCGACAGGGGCGCCGACGATTTCATCGAAACGATCCAGGCGGCCGGATTCGTCCGGCCGTTTGTTTCTTTAACCCGATCTCCCGATCAGTCCGGCCAGCGGTTGTGCAACCACAGCCACTGTTCCGGCGTGTCCCTGACCCACTTCTCGATCAGTGCGTTCACCTGCGCCATGTTGGCGACGACGTCGGCCTTGTGGTCGCCGGTGCGGACCAGTTTCAGGGGCGGCTCGATCACCAGCTTGAAGCGCGCGCCCTTGAGCCGTACCACCCGCGCCGGTACCACTGGGCAGTCGAAGCGCAGTGCCAGTTCGGCGAGCGCCGGCGCCGTCATCACGTCTCGGCCGAAGAACTTGACCGGAATGCCGTCGTTCATCTTCTGGTCGACCAGCATGCCGAGGTGCTTGCCCTCTTTCAGTGATTTCAAGAGAAGCCGCGCGCCGGCGGAACCTTTCGGGATCAGCGCGCCCTCGACACCGGCGCGGCCATGACGGTACAGCCATTCGACCAGCCGGTTGTTGGCCTCGCGGTAGACGCGGTCGAGCGGCACGCCGCGCTGGGTGGCGCCCAGCGACACGATCTCCCAGTTGGCGATGTGGCCGGAGAAGAAGATGCCGGCGGCGCCGTCCTCACGCAGCAAATCCACGTATTCGCCGCCGCTCGTCTCGACCCGACCCTTGGGGTCATAGACGTCGATCTCGGAGAGGTGCGGGAATTCCGCTGCCACCCGGCCGAGGTTGTCCCACATGGCCCGCACGATGGCCCGGATCTCGGCCGGCGATTTTTCGGGAAAGGCATTCGAGAGGTTCCTGACCGCCCGCTCGGAGATCGGCAGCCACGGCCCGATAGCGCGGGCCAACCAGCCGCCGAGCGCCGATGCCCAATCGAGCGGCAGGATGCGAAATAGACTGTAGACGAGGAGCGCCACCGCCGCCTCGACGGGGTGAATCAGGTAGCGGTTGATGGGGCTCGGGATCCTGAGCATTCAGGCCGCTCCCTTCAGAAGCGGCCTGAGTAACGCATCGAGCGCCGCTTCGTCCGACCATGCGATCGCGATCG
>JACPJY010000170.1 GCA_016187325.1 Rhodospirillales bacterium
CCGCCGGCTTCCGTCCACTTGTCGAAGAACGTCCGCATGTCCACCGACAGGTCCTTGACCACCGGCAGGTTGCGCAAGGGCGCGATCTCTAGCCGACTCTGCTTGGCGACCTTGGCGACGTGGGTGCGGCAGGTCCAACGTGGCTTGCCGTTGACCGTCATCGCGCAACTGCCGCACATGCCGACCCGGCAGGCGAAGCGGTAGCTAAGACTCGCATCGAGCCGGCGCTGCACGTAGGTGACGACATCGAGGACGGTCTGGCTCTCGCGCCGCGGCACCTGGTAGGCGACGAACCGGCCGGCGGTGCCGCCGCGCCAGATCGAAACGGAAAGGGTCTCGGAAGGTGTCCCGGCCATGGCCGGCGAGTATAAGCAGTTTAAGTGGCGATACCAGCCGGGCATCAGGGTCGGGATTTGCGGTGTTCGGGGCCGCTCTAGGCGAGTATGATTGGGGCAAACAACGCCCCGGACAAGGCCCCGGGGAGCCCAGCCACGTCCGATCCATGCGCATCGCCGCCATCACGCTATACCGCCTCGAACTGCCGCTGCATCGTCCCTATTACCTGGCGCTTGGCGAGGTGACGGCGTTCGACACCATCCTGGCGGTGGCCGAGGACAGCGACGGCCGGCGCGGCTTCGGCGAAGCCACCATCCTCACTGGCTACACGCCGGAAACCATCGCCGAGAGTTGGCCTGCCGCCGGCCGACTCGCACGCCGCGCCGCTGGCATGGAAACGCCGGACGCCAAGGACCTGATTGGGCTCGCCGCGCACCACCAGCCGTTCATGGCCACCGCCCTGATGACGGCGGCCGAGATGCTGGAGGGCAACCCGCTCTTGGAGGTGCGCGCGCCGGCGCGGGTGCCGCTGCTCGCCATCCTCCGAGATCGAGGAGAAGGAAATCGCCGCCGAGATCGAGGCGAGGCTGGCCGAAGGCTATCGGACCCTGAAGGTCAAGGTCGGCTTCGACGCCGACGCCGATGCCCGGCGTGTCCGCTTCATTCAGGACGCGCTCGCCGGGCGGGCGCGCATTCGCATCGACGGCAACCAGGGCTTCGGGCAGGACGACGCCGTTCGCTTCGCCGGCGCGCTCAAACCCGACAATATCGAGCTGTTCGAGCAGCCGTGCGACGCCGGCGACTGGAAGGCCGCGGAAGCCGTCGCCAAGGTTTCGACGGTGCCGATGATGATGGACGAATCGATCTTCGGTCCCGACGATATCAAGCGCGCCGCCGATCTCGGCTGCGCCAAATTCATCAAGCTCAAGCTGATGAAGGCGGGCGGCTTGGACTCGCTCGCCGCCGGCCTCCGGCTGATCCGCGAGCGCGGCATGACGCCGGTGCTCGGCAACGGCGTCGCCAGCGACATCGGCTGCTGGATGGAGGCGTGCGTCGCCCGTACCCTGATCGATAACGCGGGCGAGATGAACGGGTTCCTGAAGCCGAAGGCGCGGGTGTTCAGGAACCCGATCGGGGTCGAGCGGGGCGCGATGGCGGTGAAAGCAGGCCTCCCGGCGTTGATCGACGACGACGCGCTCGCCCGGCTCGCCGCCGACCGCCGTCGCTTCACCGCCGAACAGGTCGGGGTCTGACCCGGCATGTTCGGCTACGACGCGCTTACCATCGCCGTCATCACGCTCTCCATGGTCCTCGGCGGCACCGTCAAGGGCATCACCGGCATCGGGCTTCCCATCGTCGCCATGGCGTTCATCCTCAACTTCGTCGATCCGAAGGTGACGCTGGCGATCCTGGTGTTGCCGATCCTGGTCACCAATCTGTGGCAGGCGGCACGCGCCGGCGACATCATGCAGCCGCTGAGAAGGTTCTGGCTGATGACGCTGACGTTCCTGGTCTGCCTGTTCATCGGCGCGCGGCTGGTGGTCGAGCTCGACGCCAACGTGCTGTTCGCGGTGCTCGGCGTTTGCGTCGTCGTGTTCTCGGCCTCGAATCTGATCCGGCCCAGGGTGCATCCGCTCAACCCTTCGGCCGAGCGATGGGCGGGGCCGCTGGCCGGCGGGCTCGGGGGAATTCTCGGCGGCCTTTCCACCATCTGGGGGCCGCCGATGATGATGTATCTGGTGATGCTGAAGCTGGACAAGGACACCTGGATCCGCACCGTCGGGCTGATCTGGTTCGCCGGCGCCATCCCGCTGACCATCGCCTATTGGCAGAACGGAGTGTTGAATGCCACGACGGCGCCGCTGTCGGCCTATGCCTGCGTCCCCGGCATGATCGGCATCTGGATCGGCGAGCGGGTCCGCGATCGAATCCCACAGGAAACCTTCCGCAAGGTGATGCTGGCGGCCCTCGTCATCATCGGCTTGAACCTGATCAGGCGCGCCGTATTCTCCTGATTCTCGCTGGTCCGGGAAGGCGACGGCGAATGGCAGGCTCGCGCGGCAGGTTCGCATCGAGGCTGGGGTTCATCCTGGCGGCAGCCGGTTCCGCCGTTGGGCTCGGTAACGTTTGGAAGTTCCCGTACCTGGCGGGCGCCCACGGCGGCGCCGTGTTTCTGATCGTCTATCTAGGATTCGTGTTCACCATCGGCATCAGCGTCATGCTGGCCGAATTCGCCATCGGTCGCGCCGGCGAGAAAAACCCGGTCGGCGCCTTCAAGCATCTGAAGGGCGGCGCCTGGACCGGCGTCGGCTACTTGGGCGTCGTCGGCAGCTGCGTCATTCTGTCGTTCTACAGCGTCGTCGGTGGCTGGACGATCGCCTACGCCGTAAAGACCGCGGCCGGCATGCCGGGCCTGACGGACGCCAAGGCATTCGGCGGCGCGTTCGCGGCCTTCGTCGCCGACCCGCTGCAGCCGGTTCTGTATCACCTCGCGTTCATGGCAATGACGATCGCCATCGTGGCCCGCGGTATCGAGCGGGGCATCGAACGCGCGTGCCGGCTGTTGATGCCGCTGCTGTTCGTGATCGTCGTCGTTCTGTGCGCGCGCTCGCTGACCCTGCCGGGCGCCATGGCCGGCATCAAGTTCTTCCTCAATCCCGATTTTTCCAAGCTCACCGGGGCGATGGTGACGGCGGCGCTCGGCCAGGCGTTCTTCTCGCTGTCGCTCGGCATGGGCTCGATGATCACGCTCGGATCCTACCTGTCGCGGCAGACGCATCTGGCCGGCTCAGCTCTGTGGGTGACGTCGCTCGACACCCTGATCGCGATCCTGGCCGGGTTCATGATCCTGCCGGCGGTGTTCGCCTTCGGCTTCGATCCCGGCGCCGGGCCAGGCCTCAGCTTCATCACGCTGCCGGCGGTGTTCGCCAAGATGCCGTGGGGCGCCGGCTTCGGGACGCTGTTCTTCGTGCTGCTGGCGGTGGCGGCGTTAACGTCGGCGTTCTCGCTTCTGGAGGTGGTCGTCGCCTTCCTGGTCGACGAGAAGGGCTGGACGCGGGCGAAGGCGGCGTATGGGGCCGGCGCGGCGATCTTCCTCCTGGGCGTCCCATCGTCGCTGTCGTTCGGCGCGTGGGAGTTGAAGCTGTTCGGCAAAGGGTTCTTCGAGCTGATGGACTACGCCGCCTCCAACGTCATGCTGCCGCTGGGCGGCGTCCTGATCGCGCTGTTCGTCGGCTGGGTGGTCAGTCCGCGGATCATGGCCGAGACAGCGGGCGAAGACGGCCGGTCTTTCAGCCTGGCGCCGGCGTGGCGCGTCATCTGCCGCTACGTGGCGCCATTGGCGATCGCCTGGGTGCTGATTTCGGGACTTTAGGCCGTTTCCTCGACGTTGAGGATGATCTTGCCCTTGCTTTGCCGGCTTTCGAGAACGTCGTGGGCGGCCTTGGCCATGCCGAGCGGGAACTCGCGGTCGATGGCGACCTTCAGCCTGCCTTCGGCGACCCATTTGAACAGGTCGCCGGCGCGGCGGTCGATCTCTTCCGCCGTCGCCGTGTAGTCCCACAGGTGCGGCCGGGTCAGGAACACCGAGCCGGCCTCGGCCAGATCCAGCGGGTTGACCGATTTCACCGCCCCCGAGGCGCCGCCGAACAAGGCGAGCGTGCCGCGCCGGCGAAGGGCCTTCAGCGAGCCCGTGAAGGTGGCCTGGCCGACGCCGTCGTAGACCACGTGGACGCCCGCCGCCTTTTCGGCCGAGCCGACGGTCGAGATCACGCGCGCCCCTTTCATCCGGGCGATCTGGGTGAGGAGCTGGCCGACGCCACCGGCGCCGGCGTGCACCAGGCAGGTCATGCCCGCTCGCAGGTCGAACAGGGAATGGCTCAGGTAATGGGCGGTCGAGCCCTGCAGCATCAGCGTCACCGCCACCGGCATCAGCACGTCATCGGGTACCTTGGCCAACCGCCAGGCAGGCACGGCCGCGTAGCGGGCGTAGCTGCCGAGCACCAGGCAGTAGGCAACGCGGTCGCCGACATTGAGCCTATGCACGCCGGGGCCGACGTCGGCGACAATGCCGCCGCCTTCCATGCCGGGGATGAACGGCGGCTCGTTGCGGTAGGTTTCGGAGTTCCGGTAGACGCCCTGGCGCATGTAGACGTCGATGAAGTTGACGCCGGCGTGGCTGATCTCGACTAGCGCCTCGCCCTTGCCCGGCTTCGGCACCGGCACCGGCACTTCGGCGAGGACCAGTTGCGCGGAGCCGCCGTATTCCCGGATTTGGACCGCCTGCATGGTCATGACGCGCGCCGGCCCCCAATCGATTCCCTTGCCCAGGCGCCGATGGCGGACGGCGTCTCGACCACCGTCACACCGGCCGCCGTCAGCGCCCTCGCCTTGGAGTCATACGTTCCCCTGTCGCCCATGACAATGGCGCCGGCGTGGCCCATGCGCTTGCCCTTGGGCGCCGCGCTGCCGGCGATGAAGGCGGCGATCGGCTTTTTCATGGTGCCTGCGTACTCGGCCGCCGCCTCCTCCATGGTGCCGCCGATCTCGCCGACGATGACGACGGCGTCGGTGCGCGAATCGACATCGAGCGTCTCCAGCGCATCGCGGGTGGTGGTGCCGATGATCGGGTCGCCGCCGATGCCGATGAACGCCGATTGACCGAACCCGGCCTGCGCCAGGTTCAGGCAGATAAGCGTGCCGAGGCTGCCGGAGCGCGAGATGACGCCGACGCGGCCGGGCTTGAAGATGTTGTCGTTGAACGCCGGCATGAAGCCACAGAAGCATTCGCCCGGCGTGACGGAACCGGCGGTGTTGGGGCCGAGCACCCGGCAGCCCGCGTCGCGGGCGGCAGCCAGGAACCACATGACGTCGTGGACCGGGATGTACTCGGTCAGCACCACCAGCCCTTTGGCGCCGGCTTCGATGGCATCGAGCGCCGCCTCCTTGACGCCGAGCGGTGGGATGAACAGCACCGAGACGTCGAAGCCGCCCTCGTCGTTCAGGGCTTTCTTGGCTTCCTTGGCGCTGGCGTAGACCGGCACGTCGCAGTGGACGGTGCCGGCCTTGTTCGGGTTGACGCCGCCGACGACGTTGGTGCCGTATTCCTGCATGCGTTCGGTCCAGAAGGTGCCCTGCTTACCGGTGATGCCCTGGACCAACACCCGGTCGCTGCCGCGGACGATCATCGGTGACCCCCGGCCTTCCGCGCGGATTCGACGACGGCGGCGCACGCTTGATCCATAGTCTCAAACGGCACCACGCCGAGTTTCTCTTTCAGCATGGCGCGGGCCTCGACGTCGCCGGTGCCATGCACCGACCAGTGGATTGGCAGCTTCGGCTTGATGGCGTCGAGCGCTGCCAGCACGCCTTCGGTCATCACGTCAGTGCGGGCGAAGGCGCCACAAAAGTTGATGACTAGGCTCCTGACGTTGGGATTGGCGAGCACCAACTCGAGCGCCGGCTTGGCTTGGGTATAGGCCTCGCCGCCGATCTCGAGGAAGTTGGCGGGCTTGCCGCCGTGATGGCGGACCACATCCATGGTGGTCATGGTCAATCCGGCGCCGTTGGCGAGCACACCCACGTCGCCGTCGAGCTCGATGTAGCGCAGGCCCAGCGCGCGGCCTTTCGCTTCCAATCCGGTGACCTTCTCCGGCGTTCCCTTCTTGGCCAGCTCCTCATGGCGCTTGACGGCCGAATCGTCCATGACGAACTTGCAGTCGAGCGCCACCATCCGGCCGTCGCCGGTGACGGCGAGCGGGTTGATCTCGATCAGCTCGGCGTCGTTGTCGCGGTAGACTTGGTAGAGCCTGACCAGCACGTCGGCGACTTGGGCGTCCTTGTCGCCGAGGTCGAGGCCCTTCAGCATCGCTCGCGCCGCCTTGGCGTCGAAACCGTCGCGGATGTCGACCGCGGTGCGGTGGACAGCGCTCGCATCCTTGGCCGCGGCCTCCTCGATGTCCATGCCGCCGAGGGTCGAGAACAGCACCAGCGGCCCCTTCGATGCCGGGTCGTTCATGACGGCGGCGTAGAACTCACGCTTGATGTCGGCGCGGCTCTCGACCAGCACGCTCTCGACCCTGAGGCCGTCGATGGTCATGCCGAGGATGGCCTCAGCGGCGGCACTGGTTTGTTCCGGCGTATCGGCCTTCCTGATGCCGCCCGCCTTGCCGCGCTTGCCGGTCGGCACTTGCGCCTTGACCACCACCGGCCCCAACGCCTTTTGCGCGGCGGCGGCTGCCTCGGGCGTCCGCGCGGGCTTCGCGGCGGGCACGGCGATGCCGGCCGCGGCGAGCAGCGGCTTCGCCGCGTGTTCCTGGAAGTTCATTTTCCGTAGCGGTCCCAGTAGGTGCCGAACAGGTCCCTTTCGCTCGGCTTGTCCTCGGGGATCACGGTCACCAGATGGGTGATGTTGATGAAGTGGCGGTAATTGAGATTCTCGGAGATCGAGTTGCCGGCCCAGGTGCCACAGCCCATGGACAGCGTGAAATTGAGGCCGTTGTCGAAGCTGCCGCCGTTGCCGAAGGTATGTGCCTGGTTGACCAGGACCCGCACCACGTCGAGTTCGGCAGCCAGCCGCCGGGCGTGGCCGAGGTCCTGGGTGTGGATGCCGACCGAGTGACCCTTGCCGCACACCGCGAGGATTGCGTTGACCTGGCGGATCGCGTCGCCGAGGTCGTCCGCCTTGTAGACGCTGAGCACTAGCGACAGCTTCTCGTCGGCGAACGGCGTGCCGGGGCCCGGGTCCGAGTCCTCGACCAGGAAGAACCTGGCCTTCGCCGCCGCCGGCGCCAGCTTCGCCTCGCGGGCGAACACGGCCGCGTCCTTGGCGATGACGCGACGGTTCAGCTGCCCGTCCGTCCACAGCGTCGATCTGATCTTCTCCTTCTCCGCCACCGACGTCCGATAGCCGCCGGCCCCTTCGAGCGCCTTCAAGGCGGCGTCGTAGATGTCGGCGAGGATGACCACCGAGTTCTCCGACGAGCATGAGGTGGCGTTGTCGAAGATCTTGGAGGCGGCGATCTTTTGGGCAGCGTCGTCGAGGTCGGCCGAGGAATCAACGATTACCGGCACGTTGCCGGCGCCGACGCCGATCGCCGGCGTGCCCGAGGAATACGCCCGGCGAACGTTGTTCTGCGAGCCGGTGACGACCACCAGGTCACAGGCTTCCATAAGCGCCTGGGTCAGCGCCTTGTCCACCGGCGGCGGCAGCACCTGCACCAGGTCAACAGGAAGCCCGATCTTGGCGAGTTCGTCGCGCATCAATTCGACCGTGCGCACCGTCGTCGCCTGCCCCGACGGGCTCGGCGCGACGATCACCGCGTTGCCGCCTTTGACGGCCATCATCGCCTTGTTGACCGGCGTCGCCGCCGGGTTGGTGGAGGGCACCACGGCGGCGACGACGCCGACCGGTTTCGCGTACTTGATGATGCCCTTCGCCTTGTCTTCCTCGATGATGCCGCGGGTCTTCACCCGCAACAGGTCGCGGAGGCAGCCGAAGGTCTTGCGCTGGTTCTTGACGATCTTGCTTTCGACGTTGCCGAGGCCGGTGTCCTTGACCGCGAGTTCGGCGAGGGCTCGCGCCCGCTCGGGCTTGTAGATCGACCACGCCAGCGCCGTTACCGCTTCGTCCACTCGCGCCTGATCGGCCGCGGCAAACGCGCGCATGGCGGCGCGCGCGCGCTTGACGAGCTCGCGGACGACGGTGGTTTCGCCGCCCGGCTGGCGGGCGGCCCTGGCAGGCGACGGCGGGTTCATGGATTGCCTCCCGATCCGTTAAGGAATTATAGGCGCGGCCCGCCGATTGGCAACCAGCGGCACCCGGGCGAACGGTCCTAGACCTCGACCCCTTTCCGCTTGCCGCTGAGTTCGCGGTAGATGTTGGTGAGTATAGTGGCAACGCCGCCGAAAACGAGGACGGCGACGATCGGGCGGGTAAAGAACTCGCCCCAATCGTAGCCGACCATCTGCATGCCCTGGGCGAAGTTCTCCTCGCCGATCGAGCCGAGGATCAGGCCGAGCACGATGCCGGCCACGGAATAGCCGGAGCGGCGCATCAGGTAAGCGATGATCCCAGCCGCGAACATCACGACAACGTCCATCACCAGGTTGCGCACCGCATAGGCGCCGATGGTCGCGAGCAGCAAAATGGCCGGAGCGAGGAACTGGAACGGGATGCGCAGCAGGTGCAGCACTGTCCTCGTCTCCACGTAGCCGAGGCCGAGGATGCAGATGTTGGCGAAGAACATGGCGGCGAACACCACCCATACCAGGTCGCTGGAATTGACGAACACCAGCGGCCCGGGCTCAATATCGTGGATCTGGAACACGCCGACCATCATCGCCGTCACAGCCCCGCCGGGGAGGCCCAATGCCAGCAGCGGTATCATGGCGGCGCCGGTGGCGGCGTTGTTGGCGGTTTCCGAGGCGACGACGCCTTCGAGATGGCCCTTGCCGAATTTTTCAGGGGTTTTCGACCAGCGCACCGCTTCGTTGTAGCTCATGAACGCCGCCAGCGTCACCCCGATGCCGGGAAGCACGCCAGCGAAGAATCCCACCAGCACCGAGCGCACCACCGCGACCTTCAGGCGCCAGAACTCGGCGAGACTGGGGAAATGGGTGCTGAATTTCGGCATGTCGAACCTGCCGCGCACCCGCCGCTCCGCCTGCACGAAAATCTCGGAGACGGCGAAGAAGCCGAGGATCATCGGTATGAAGTGAATGCCCGCCAACAGGTACGTAAAGCCGAAATCGTAGCGCTGTATGCCAGCCACCGGATCGAGGCCGATGGTGGCGATCATCAGCCCGAATCCCACCGACAGCCAGCCCTTCCACAGCGTACGGGCGCCGACCGAGGACGCCACCGCGATGCCGAAGAATACGAGGGCGAAAATTTCCGGCGATGAGAAATTGCGAACCGCCCAGTCGGCAATGAGCGGCGTCGCCCCCATCATCAGCAGGGCCGAACAGGTACCGCCGAGCGACGAACACAGCACAGCGGCACCGATCGCCTTGCCCGCCAGACCCTGTTGCGTCATCGGATAGCCGTCGAAGGCGGTTGGCGCATTCTCGGGCGAACCCGGGATGTTGAACAGGATTGCCGTCACCGCGCCGCCGTAAGTGCCCGAGCAATAAAGAACCGAATAGAACATGATGGCGTCGGCAGCGCTGAGCATACCCGAGAACGGGAGCACGATGGCGCCGAGGGTCAGCATGTTGATCCCGGGAATAGCGCCGAACAGCAGCCCGCCGATCAGCCCGCAAGCAAAAACCAGCATGCTAAGCGGGCTGCTGACCAGCGTGAGCGTGCCGGCGATGAACTGTTCCATGGGCGGATCGTTTCCCTTCTCGGCTATTGGCGGATAAGCACCACCATCCAGTTGCCGAAATCGTAAAACCCGGGCCAGTAGCCAACCGGCAGCCCGACGAAAAGGAAGCGGGTGAAGATGACGGTGAGGATCGCGTAGATCAACAGCGGCACCCCGATCAGCCACTTAATGCGGTGCTCGCCGGTCATGTAGAGATAGGCGGCCAGGAAGAACGGCGTGGTGAAGTAATAGCCGGTGTTCTGCAGCAGCGCGGCGTAGACGAGCGGCAGGGCGAGCGTGATTCCCATGCGCACGAAAACGGGGGCCCCATGCTCATCGGCCATTTTGCGGAAATAGCCGGCATCGAGCTCGACGCCCCGGGCTTCGGCCGCCTTGCGCACACGCAGGTCGGTGATGAACTGGCCGACTGCAGCCGCCAGAATCACCAGGATGACCATCCGCGGCCACGCGGCGGCGCCGAAGCGGTACATCTGCACCTCGCGGTCGAATTGGAAGGTCAGGAAATACGCGGCCGCCGCGAAGGAACCCCAGAAGACGATTTCGAACCACTGGCCGCCGGTCAGCTTGCCCATGTGTGACCCCTTTGTGACGGCTCCGGCGGAGGCCCGCCGGAGCCGGTCACCGATTCAGACAATGAGCGGCCGAACTACTTTACCAAGCCCATGGCCTTGTAGGTCTTGATGTAGACGTCCATGGTCTCGTTGATCAGCTTGGCCGACCCTTCGGTGTCGCGGAAGCTGGGGATCAAGTCCATGAACTTGCTCTTGTTGAACTTGAGGAAGTTCTGCGTGTGGTAGCCTTTCTGGAACGCCCATTGCAGATATTTGACGCGCTCCGGCGGAGTGTTCTTGTTCACGTAGAAGCCGCGGTAGCGCATCAGCGGGTTGAACGTGAGGCCGACGTCCTTCATCGACGGCACATTGGCGAAGGCCGCCGGACGCTCATGCAACAGGGTCAGGATCGGCTTGAAGTCGCCGCTATCGAGGAAGCCCTTGACGTCGCCCGGCTGCTCGAACAGTGCGTCCACCTGCCCGCCCTTGAGGGCGGCGTACCGCGGTGATGGCTGGTCGAAGCTGACCTGCTGCACCTTCATTTTGAAATGCTGGTCGATGAGGTTCATGTTGATGCGTTCCATCGAGCCTTCGCCGGCGACGTTGGCGATGGTCGCCTTGCCGCCGGCCTTCTTGGCGAACTCGACGAACGACTTCCAGTCTGTGAACCGGGTCTCGTTGCTGCGGATGTAGATCTGCGAAAATGTGATCTGCGCCATCACCAGCGGGATCAGATCCTTCGCCGGATGCACATCGGTGCGCTTGGCGGCGAACCCGCTGGTGGCGTCATCGATGTGCTGGAGCACGGTGTAGCCGTCGGCTGGCGCCGCCATGTAAGTCTTAAGCCCGACCAGGCCGCCGCCGCCCGGCTTGTAGTCCGGCGTGATATCGATGCCAGCGGCCTCCTTGACGCCGTCGATCATGGCCCGCGCCACCTGGCCCGAGCCGCCGCCAGGTCCGTAGGGCACGATCATGGTCAGGGGCCGTTCGGGGAAGCCTCCGGGCTTCTCCATCTTGTCCGGCAGATTGGCGGCCAACGCCGGCAACACCAAGCCGGCGCCGAATACGAGGCCGATGACTGCCTTTGCGAGTTTCATGGGTTTCCTCCCTGGTGAAATCGGCCGATCGTTGTGGCCGCGTCGTTAACTTTTCAATCGATCCCCGAACTTACACGGTTTTTAAGGTCTTTGGAAAGTGCCGTCAGGCGCCCATCAGGCCTTCGCCCACGGGAACGGCAGTAGCTTCTGCAGCGGCTCTGAAATCTCGTAGACGCTGGTCACCGCGAGCTCGCGGTCGAAGGCAACGCCCTCGCTCTCGGCGCGCTTCCGGATCCTTTCTTCGTGCACCGCCATCACGTCCTTCGGGAACGGCATCAGGCCGGGATCGAAGATACGCAGATACCCGTCGGCGTCGCGGGCCGGCATGATGCGGCTCTTGCAGAAGCGGTTGGGTGACCACGGGATGTCGAGGACGCCAGCCTCGAAGGCGTTGACGGCGCCGACCGCGATGTCGCCGTCGCCCATCTCCAGCACCTTGTTGACGATGGGCCTAACCTCGCGGCGGATGAGATCGGCCTCGAACTTGTACTCGGGCAGGTCGTCCAGGCGCACGTGACGGGCGAGATAGATCGCCATGCGGGTGGTGCGTAATCCCTCGGCGTTGGCCGCTGGCGTCGGAATCCCAAACGCCTCGTGGGTGCTCTTGGTGGTGACGCTGACGGCGCCGCCGACTGCCGCCAGCGTGCCGCCATAGGCGACCAGCGCGGCCGATTGCGCGTCATCATGTGGCCAGGCGCCCATCCAATGCAGCGACGTCACCGGCGTGAACACGTCTTCGAATCCCTGCGCCTTCAAGTATTCCTGCGCCAGCTCGCCGCATACCTTTATCGCCGCCGCGTCCTGGACGAGGTGCAGGGTCTGGGCGAGCTCAAGGCCATAGTTATGCACCCCTTGCCCAGCGGCGAGCAGCGCGTCGAGAATGCAAGTGATGATGGCGATGCATGGCGGCACGTTGGTGCCGGTCAGGAAGCCGGGCTGGCGGCGGTGCAACTCGACGCCTTTCTCCTGATAGAGCGCCGCCAGCCGGTCGAGGTACTGGTAATTACGGATTCCATCGGCGATGGAAACGTCCTTGGTGTAGGACGTGGTGTAGGCGATGCCGGAGCCGAGATAGCCCGAAAATCCGGCGGCGAATCCGACCTCGGAGGTGAGCTTCGGCATCGAGGTGCCACTGAGCACGATCGCCGGCTTCGAGATCGCCTCGATCAACTTGCGGGTCTGGCGCGGGCCATAGTTGACCATCGGGAAGCCGTTGAGCATCGAACGGCCCACCTTCTTCGATTCCTCGACGCCGACGGCGGCGCGGCTCCACTGCTCATTGCGGGTGTAGCTGTCGGTGGTGGTCGGCACGATGTCGGCGAGGCCGTCGTTGTCGAGCGCCCGCATCAATTCCAATTGCAATTCAAGCGTCCCGAAGCCGCCGCGCGGCTGGGTCAGGCAGAGGCCCTCGGCA
>JACPJY010000171.1:0-2596 GCA_016187325.1 Rhodospirillales bacterium
AGTAGGCGTGGGCGCCGAACCCCTCGCCCGCCGGCTGGACGCGGGCGTAGCGACCGCTCGCGTCGAGAGTCCAGCTCTGCGCCTGGTCCTTGAGATTGGTGACCATGATCTCGTCCATCACCTGGCGGTGCACGGTCGTATTCTCGATCGGCACCATGGTCTCGATGCGCCAGTCCAGATTGCGCGGCATCCAGTCGGCGGACGAGATGAACACCTTGGCCTGCTTCGACGGCAGCCCGTGGCCGGCGCCGAAGCAGACGATGCGCGCGTGCTCCAAAAACCGCCCGACGATGCTCTTGACGCGGATGTTGTCGCTAAGCCCCGGCACGCCCGGCTTCAGGCAGCAGATGCCGCGCACCACCAATTCGATCTTCACGCCGGCCCGCGAGGCGCGGTAAAGGGCGTCGATCATCGCCGGGTCGACCAGCGCATTGAGCTTCGCCCAGATCGCCGCCGGCTTGCCCTTGCGCGCGTTCTCCGCCTCGGCCTCGATCAGCTCCATCAAGCGCTTGCGTAGCGTCAGCGGCGCGAAGATCAGCTTTTCCATCTTCTCCGGGTTGGCGTAGCCGGTCATGAAGTTGAAGATGCGCGCCGCGTCGCGGCACAACGCCGGATCGCAGGTGAACAGCGACAAATCCGTGTAGGTCTTGGCGGTCACCGGGTGGTAGTTGCCGGTGCCGAAGTGGACGTAGGAGCGAAGCCCGCCGCCTTCGCGCCGTACCACCAGGTTGACCTTGGCGTGGGTCTTTTTGTCCATGAAGCCGTAGACCACGTGCGCCCCGGCGCGCTCCAGGTTGCGGGCCCATCGGATGTTGGCCTCCTCGTCGAAGCGGGCCTTCAGCTCGACCATCGCCGTCACCGACTTGCCGGCCTCGGCGGCCTCGGCCAGCGCCGCGATGACGGGGGATTCGTTGCTGGTGCGGTAAAGCGTCTGCTTGATCGCCACCACGTCCGGGTCCTGGGCCGCCTGGCGCGCGAACTGCACCACCACGTCGAAGCTCTCGTACGGATGGTGGACGATGATGTCCTTGGCGCGGATGGCGGCGAAGATGTCGTTGCCGAAGTCGCGGATGCGCTCCGGGAAGCGGGCGTCGACGGCCGGGAACTGCAATTCGGGGCGCTCGCCGGTGATCAGCTTCTCGGTGTCGGCGAACCCCAACAGCCCGTCGACGGCGATGGCGTCTTCGGGCGCGACGCCGAGCTCCTTGGTCACCAGCTGCCTGAGCCCGTCGGACATGTCGGCGTTGAACGAGAGGCGGATGACCGAGCCGCGGCGGCGGCGCTTCAGCGCGCTTTCGAACGTGCGCACCAGGTCCTCGGCTTCCTCGTCGATCTCCATCTCGCTGTCGCGCAGCACGCGGAACAGGCCCTTCTCGAGCACGTCGCAGGCGGGGAACAGGCGGCCAAGGAACAAACCGATCACGTCCTCGAGCGGCATAAAGCGGATCGCCTTGCCGGGCAGCCGCTGGAAGCGCGCGACGCTCGGCGGCACCGGCAGCAGCGCGCGCATGAACCCCCGGGTGTCGCGGCGCCTGAGCAGAAGCGCCAGCGAGAAGCCGAGGTTGGGGATGAACGGGAACGGGTGCGCCGGGTCGATGGCGACCGGCGTCAGCACCGGGAAGATGTCGTCCATGAAGTGGCGTTCCAGCCACGCCCGGTCGGCGTCGGTCAGGTCGTTGGCGCCAACCAGGCGGATGCCGGCCTCGGCCAGTTCCGCGACCAGCCGGCGCCAGCAGTCGCTCTGGTCGTGGGCGAGGCGGTGGGCGGCGGCGCGCACGGCGTCGAGCTGCTGCTTGGGCGTCATGCCGTCCGGCGACGGCGTCGCGACGCCGGCGCGGATCTGGCCGCTGAGGCCGGCGACGCGCACCATGTAGAACTCGTTGAGGTTGACCGCCGAGATGGCGAGGAAGCGGAGACGTTCGAGCAGCGGGTTCCTCGGGTTGTTGGCCTCCTCCACCACACGCGCGTTGAAGGCGAGCCAGCTGAGCTCGCGGTTGATGAAGCGGTCCTGGGAATCGGGCGCGATGGGGGCCCCAGGGTCCTTGGCGGCGGCGCCTTCGCCGCCCGCCCCTTTTTCCCTGGGGGCGGCTTCGGCGGGTCTCGCGGCCGACTTGCCGGCTTTATGGCCGGGGCGGATGGGAACGACCTTTTGCATGGCGGCGGATTTTAGGCCGAAACGGCCGGGATTGTCATGTTACGCGATTGTGACGGGGGTGTAATTGGGCAGGAGACACCCGTTTCCATGGTAATGCCGTTGGTGAAAAACCTGGTCCTGCAATATTGACTTGACGAATTTCGGTCACGGCGAGTTTAAGATCCATGATTAGCCGGGAACAGACACAGCGCCGCGTTGTCAAAATCGGACCTCCGAAGTAGCATATCAAAATACGACGCGAGAGGCGCGATCCGACGCGCCGAGTTCTCGACTAGTGGGATGAAACAACTGGGGGGTCAAATGAATCTTTTCCGCGCGGCGGTAGCGATCGTTTTTGCATTGATGTCGTTTTCGGCCGCGGCTGCCGACTATCCGGCGCCGAAGCAAGGCGACTGGAGCGCGCGAGATTTCAAGTTTCACACCGGCGAGGTTATGCCCGAA
>JACPJY010000171.1:2677-3239 GCA_016187325.1 Rhodospirillales bacterium
GCGAGCCTTCCGGTCAGCCGGTGCTGGTCCTGCACGGCACCACCGGTTCGGCAGCCCGCATGCTGACGCCTGGGTTCGCGGGCGAGTTGTTCGGGCCCGGCCAGCCGCTCGACGCCGGCAAGTATTTCATCATCATCCCGGACGCGATCGGCCACGGCAAATCCTCGAAGCCTTCTGACGGCATGCGGGCAAAATTTCCGAAATACAATTATGACGACATGGTCGAGGGCCAATACCGGCTGATCAAGGACGGTCTCGGCGTCCGCCACCTGCGCCTGGTGATTGGCAACTCAATGGGCGGCATGCACACCTGGCTTTGGGGCGTAAAATATCCGGACTTCATGGACGCCCTCGTGCCGATGGCGGCGCAACCTACCGCGATGGCGAGCCGTAATTGGATGATGCGGCGGCTGATAACCGACACAATCCGCAACGATCCGGAATGGAAGGACGGCAATTACACCATCCAGCCGCGCGCGATGCGGACGGCGAATGTATTCTTCGGCATCGCCACCAACGGCGGCACGCTGGCGTATCAGAAGATGGCGCCGACGCGCGAGAA
>JACPJY010000172.1 GCA_016187325.1 Rhodospirillales bacterium
CACCGCCCCTGGTCCAACAACCACGGGCGGACCGTCGAAATCCCCCGATGCGACCTTGGCCAAGACGGCGTCATCCTTGGGCGTCTTCCTCGAACGTCATCCTCAGACGTGGGGAAACTCAGGTCTCCGCCCAGCCGGACGCTCGTCTCATCGCGTCCTCACGAGACTCCCAACATCGGGGGAATGAATACCGCCAATGACCGCCCAGGGCAAGCGGCCGTTGTCCCGTTTTCGGGCCCGGTTTCGGCGCCCCGACGGCACCCTCGCGGTGCCGCCGCGGCGGCTGAAAACCGGCCGCCCGCCCTTGCCCGGCGGCGTCCCCGTTCATACATCGAGAACACGCTCGCGGAAGTCGGGCGGCGCGCATCCCGCAACGGTTCGCCGCCCCCGCCGGGTGTGTTACTTTGCTGGCCTGCAAAGATTCGCCGCGGCCGCGACAGGAGAATGCCCGTGACCATGCAACGCATGATCGAGAGCAAAATCAGCGCCTCGCTGAAACCGAGCCATCTCGAGGTCATCAACGAAAGTCACATGCACAGCGTGCCGCCGGGCTCGGAGTCGCATTTCAAGCTGGTCATCGTGTCTGACACGTTCGACAACCTGTCGCTGGTGCAAAGGCATCAGAAGGTCAATCGCTTGCTCGCCGCCGAGCTGAAGGACCGCATTCACGCGCTTAGCATGGAGACGCTGACCGCCGCCGAGTGGCGACGTCGCGGTGGCAAGACCCTCGCCTCGCCGCCCTGTCACGGCGGCAGCAAGGCGGAGGCCTGATCCCCAAGGTTGGCCGGGGTCCGGCGGGCGGCGGAGGAACCATGCAAGGTCGCGGCGCGATCATCGGATTTCCTCTGGTTGTGATGCTATGGCAGCCGGCGTTCGCCGGCTCCGGCGGCCCGGCGGACGCGGCGGCGCTGTGTGCGCGCGACGCCGAGAACGGCGGCATCGCCGCCTGCCAGGAGGCGGTGCGGGCGAATCCGGGTAATGTCGCGGTCCAGCGCGACCTGGCGAAGAGCTTCATAGCCATCGGCGATTTCGATTCCGCGGTCGAGGTCTACCAGACCATCGCCGCCGTCCATCCCGACGATGCGCGGGCACAGGCTGATCTCGGCGGCGCATTGGGTTTCGTCCGCCGTTACGTCGAGGCGGTGGAGCCGATGGAAGCGGTGATGCGGCTGACTCCCGACGACGTCACCGCCTACCGGGCGGCGGCGGTGGTCTACCTGCAATTGGGGCGCACCGCCGATGCCGTCCGGGCCACCCGCAAGGCGGCCGAGCTCGGCGACGCGATCGCCATGTTCGACCTCGCGGGCTTCTACCGCGACGGCGTCGGCGTCGCCGCCGATGAGCGCCATGCGCTGGCGTGGGCCGAGCGCGCCGCCGACAACGGGCACCTCGGGGCCCTTGATCTGATGGTGCGGGTGCATCTGGAGGGACTGATGGGCGTCGCCGCGAACGAGGACAAGGCCAAGGCCTGGGCGTGGAAATTCAGGAAAGCCCGCTTGCGGGCCGGGGCGGCGCCTCAGCGGTAGTTGCGCACCTTCGCCGACGCCGCCGCCGGCTGATCGCCGTCGGTTTGCAGGCTCTCGCGCTGCTGCTCGAGCACCCGCAGCTTCACCGTGTCGAAGCCCTGGTAGCGGCCCTTCGGACTCTTCTTGGCGCGCTCGATGTCCTCGGCCAACTGGACCTGGGCCATGAATTTCTCCTGCGGCGACAAGCGCGTGAAGATCTTGGCGGGGGTGCCGCGGATTTTCGGTTCGCCGGCCAGCTTGGCCCGTTCGTACCACATGAAGGCCTTGCGGAAGTCACGGTCGACGCCGTGGCCGTTCTCGTACATCCAGGCGAGAAAATCCATTGCCGGCGGATGTTCATCCATCTCGGCGCGCTGGCGGACGATCTCGATGTCATACCAGTCGGCATCGCCTTTCTCGACGGCGGTCGACGAATCATGCCACTTCGCCTCGGTCATCACGAATTTCTGTTCCTTGTACGGGTACTTGATGCCGGTGGCGGTGGCGATGTCGGCCCTGCGGATCCCCATCCGCGTTTCGGCGGCGCGGGTGTTTTCCAGCCATACGGTGTTCTGGAACCACTCGCGGTATTTCTCGCTGGCGTGGAAGAAGCTGTGGGCTTGGAAATACCCCTGCACCGGCCACGCGGCGCCGCTCGCAACGGCGGCGGCGAGGGCGATGGCGATGGTCCTTGCTCGCCGCTTGGCACGGGTCATTCCGCGTGTTCCCACGTCAATCGATGGCGAAAGTCGCCGATTATGGCCGTCGACATGTCTCGATCAAGCCGATTCCGGCGCTCATCGTAGTTTCGAAGATCAATCGGCAACGCGCTGATCCTCCCCCAAAGACCTTACAGATTCCTGACGTCCGCGGAGACCGGCGAAGATCCACCTACGCGGCACCTTCCGATTCCGGCCCGGGGGCGGCGCGTCAGCTGACACTGGAAGCCACGATCAGCAGAAGCGCCAGCGCCATCCCGCAGACGACGCCGCAGGCGACCCGGAACGCCGGCGCGATCATCGATGTGGTCATGTTGCCTCCTCGGCCCGAACGGGCCTCGCAAACTCGAGGACAACTTATAGGTCACGGGAGAACGCCCCGCAGTGACGATGGTCACTCAGGGCGAGCGGTTGGCGTTGGGGCCACGGAGTGCCCCACCCGCGGGCGGCCATCGCCGCCGGCGGCAGTCGATCGTCGAGTAGCGGCGGCCGGGGATTAACCCCTGTCCGCCCCGCCTTCAGGCGCGTTCAGCCGCAGCTGACGGTGGCGTCGTAGGAGAAGTCCCGTTTGTACCAGCCGGGCTCGACGTGGAGGCCGAGTTGCCCGTCCGGATACTTGTCGGTCTTGACCTTGAAGGAGGCGCGCTGGCCGTCCTTCAGACGCATCGCCCGCTTGGCGATCAGGGTCTGGCCGTCCTTGCCCATGTGATAGATGGCGAAGGTGCTGGACTTCGGCCACGCCTCGCCGGCATTCCTGATGCGGAATAACGCATCGCCATCTTGGCAATTCGTCATGATCTCCATCTTCAGGACGCCGGCCGACGCCTGCGCGGTGTCCGCGGCAAGCGCGGAGTCCGACATCGGTGTCGCCGACGCGAGGCCGGCAAGGGCAACGGACATGATCGCAGCAAGAGCGTACTTCTGGGAACGTTTCATTATTCTTTCTCCTTTATTTTCGGCGGCAGCGTCCGGCTTTCTGGTCAGGCCGGATCGGCCACGTCGACAGCCACTTCTGGATGCCGAACCTTCCGGATAGCAGGCGGAAGTTAACAAATCGCAAACGGTGGCCGGCTCGCCCGCCGCGGGGACCGGAAACAAAGCGCCACGGGATCAAGGTCCCGCGGCGCTGACAGGCAATTCAGTGATGCCGTTCAGAAAATTTATATGGCGGCCCCGAATCGCCTCCATGGCGTGCCCCGAGCGCGACCGGGCGGGCCGAGTCTGCCGTGGCCGGGGTGGTCGCGGCGCGGAAATGGGGTGGCTGATGGGATTCGAACCCACGACCCCCTGGACCACAACCAGGTGCTCTAAACCAGCTGAGCTACAGCCACCATTGCCGGGGGGCCCCTGACATAGACCGTCACCCTACCACCGTCAAGCGCCGCCCCCGCCGCGTTTGGGGCGCGTTTTCCCGCGTTGCAAGGGCGGCCCCCGGTGCAATAGAGTCGCTGGCAACCGCGACGCCGACATCGCCGTTTCCGACACCAAGCGGCGCGGACCATCCGCCAACGGGAGTCCAACCATGCCCACATCAACGTGCCCACGCCGCCCCCTGCGGGCGGCCGTTATCGTCGCCGTGCTGGCGATTTTCCTGCATGCTCCGGTGGCACGCGCCGCGGAGGGGACGTTCTCGAAAGTCGAGGTGCTGTCTGCGGCGGACGAGTTCTTCGGCGGTGTCACCAAGGGCCTGGCCGAGGTGGTCGAGAAGGTGTTCTCGGACCTGGGTGAGCCCAACGCTTACATCATCGGCGAGGAAATATCGGGCGCCTTCATTTTCGGGCTGCGC
>JACPJY010000173.1 GCA_016187325.1 Rhodospirillales bacterium
AGGCTAAGGCCGGCGACAAGGTATTCGCCGGCACTCTCAATCTGGCGGCGCCGATCACCATCACCGTGACGGCGGTCGGCGAGGGCACCCTGCTGGCCGAGATCGTGCGCCTGATGGAAGCGGCGGAGCAGGGCCGCGCCCGCTACGTGCGGCTCGCCGACCGGGTGGCCCGTGTTTACGCGCCGGCGGTGCACGCGCTGGCGGCGTCGGCCTTCGTCGGCTGGTGGCTGATCGGCGGCGTCGGTTGGGAAACGGCGATGATGATCGCCGTCGCCGTGCTCATCATCACTTGTCCATGCGCGCTCGGTCTTGCTGTGCCGGTGGTTCAGGTTGTGGCGTCGGGCCGGTTGCTGCGCCATGGCGTGTTGCTGAAATCGGCGGATGGGCTGGAACGTCTGGCGCAAGTCGATACCGTGGCGTTCGACAAGACCGGCACGCTGACCACCGGCCGGCTGAGTCTGATGAACGGTGCCGAGATTGCGTCCGCGGACCTGGCGGCCGCGGCGGCGCTCGCCCGCCATTCGCGCCATCCGCTGTCGCGGGCGCTGGTCGCTGCTGCCGGCGATGTTGAATTGCCCGAAGCCGACCATGTTTCCGAATTGCCCGGCCACGGCCTTTGCGGGTGTATCGCCGGCAAGGACGCGCGCCTCGGCCGCCGTGCCTGGTGCGGAATCGCCACCACCGACGAAGACACTTCGGCGCTTGGTGCCGAGATCTGGCTCGCCGTTGCCGGCTCTCGGCCGGTGCGCTTCGTGCTCGCCGACACGCTGAGGCCCGACGCGGCGGCGACGATCAATGTCCTGCGGCGCATGGCGCTTGAATGCTTGCTGCTCTCCGGCGACCGCGAGACGGCGGTCGAGGACATCGCCGCGCGACTTGGGATGGAGAAGTTCGCCGCCTCATGCCTGCCCGACGAAAAAGTGGCGTGGCTCGAAGCGCTGGCCAAGACGGGCCGCAAGGTACTGATGGTCGGCGACGGCCTCAACGACGCGCCGGCGCTCGCCGCCGGCTTCGCCTCGATGTCGCCGTCGACCGCCGCCGACATCAGCCAAACCGCCGCCGATGCGATATTTCAGGGCGACGCCCTGGCGCCGGTGGCGGCGACGATCCGCACCGCGCGCCTGGTCGACCGACTGGTCAGGCAGAACTTCGCGCTGGCGTTGACCTACAACTTGATCGCCGTGCCGGTGGCGCTGGCCGGCCTGGCGACCCCGCTGGTGGCGGCGGTGGCGATGTCGTCGAGCTCGTTGGTGGTGACGCTGAACGCGCTGCGGCTGCGGCTGATGCCTTGGCAGGAGCGCTGACATGGATATCCTCGGGCTGCTGATCCCTGCCGCGTTGTTCCTCGGCTTGCTCGGCCTCGTGGCCTTCGTGTGGGCGCTGAAGAGCGGTCAGTTCGATGACCTCGATGGGGCGGCGATGCGCATCCTCATCGACGACGAAACGAAAAAGCCGTCTCCCGCCGAAGAAGGCGATAAACGGCCGACGATTGAGCCATCCGTGTCGACGCTTGCCGACCGCTGAAGCCGGGCTCAGCCCCTGAAAAACAGAGAATAGAAGGCGAGGCCGAGGGGAATGCCCATACCGCCGATCAGAATGAAGGCGGCAAACACGTAGGAGCCGATCCTATCCAAGGTCTGCCAACCGGACTCGCCGATGACCGCCGGACCGGCCGCCGTTCGGGGTCACGAAAGGTCGGGCTGCACAGATTTAGGTGTCTTTCTTAATGGTGCGCGGACCGAGCGCCGCGCCGGACAGAGTGCGGGGCGCCGATTGCCCGAGAAGATGCGTTGAATGCATAACAGTTATGCGTATTATGCATACATCTCGGCGGCTCCCAGCGGTCGGAGAATCCTCCGCTTCCGCGCCCATCCCACGCAGGATTTCCGGCTGCCATCCGTTCAATAATCATGGTCAACGGATTTGCGGTTGCGTTGGACGGTCGCCAGCCTTGGGCGGGCGCCGCGATGGCGACGGCGGAAATGGTCATCGAAACCGCCGTCACGAGCGCCGTCCATGGCCGCGGCCGGATGCCGCGAGCTGCCGCGGCGTACAAGGAAAAGGCGGCGCGGGCGATGGCGGTGGATGAGGCCGACGACCAGCAGTTGATGACCGCCGTCGCCGAAGGCGACGAAGGGGCCTTTCGCATCCTTGCCATCCGTCATCTTGCGTGGGCGTTGCGCCTCGCCGGCCGCCTCACCGGCAACCCGGCCGACGCCGAGGACATCGTCCAGGAGGCGATGTTGCGGGTGTGGACCAACGCGCCGCGCTGGCAACCGGCCGCCCGCTTCCGCACCTGGTTCTATCGTGTCGTCGTCAACCTGGCGCTCGACTGGCGCCGCCGCAAGCCGTTCGCGGCGCTCGACGAGGCGGGCGGGCCGGCCGACCCGAACCCGGACCCGCAGGCGGCGCTGGAGCAGCGCCAGACCGCGCTCAAGTTGGCCGCGGCGATCGCAGAATTGCCGGAACGCCAGCGGGTGGCGCTGGTGCTCACCTATTTCGAGGAATTGAGCAACGCCGAGGTGGCCGGGCTTCTCGGCGCCTCGGTTGGCGGCATCGAGGGGCTGCTGGTGCGGGCGCGGCGGGCGTTGCGCCTGCGCCTCGGGCCGGCGTCCGACAAAGATAACGGTAAGGAAGAATAGGAAGGAACGACCATGAACCGCTTGAGATTGCAACGGCTGATCGAGGCCTACGGCGCTGACCCGGCGCGCTGGCCCGCCGCCGAACGCGACGCCGCCCGCGCCCTGTTGGCGCAGACCCCGGACGCGGCGGCGATGCGAGCGCGCGCCCGCCTTCTCGACGAGGCGCTCGACGGCTTTGCGCCGGCCGCCGATGCCGGCGCCGAGCAGCGCCTTTTGCGGGCGCTGGCGGAGTTGCCGCGCCAGGCTCCGGCAATGCCGCCATTGATGGCAGGTTTCTGGCCGCGCGCCGCGATGCTGGCGGCGGCGTCAATGGCCGGCGTGATCATCGGCCTCCAGGCTCCGGCAATGCCGCCATTGATGGCAGGTTTCTGGCCGCGCGCCGCGATGCTGGCGGCGGCGTCAATGGCCGGCGTGATCATCGGCCTCGGCGGCATCGACGGACGCATGCCGGCGACCGCCGATGTCGATGTCGTCGTGCTGGTCGGCGAACCCGATACCATTTCGTTGTTGGAGTAATCACCATGCCTACTCTCACGCTTTCCCCGCGCGCCAAGTCGATCGCGCTGTTCGTTTCGATTGCCGTCAACGTGCTGTTGGTTTCGGCGATCGCGGCGCAGGCTTTGAGCGCGCCGGGATTCAAAAGCCGTGACCGATCGGCGGAATCGCGGGTCGAACGCCTGGCAAAAAAACTTCCGGGCCCCGACGCCGACAAGTTGCGCAAGGCCTTCGCCGCCCGCGCCGGCGATCTTCCGGCGGCGCGCGCCGAGCTGGCGGCGGCGCGCGATGCATTCCGCCAGGCGCTGAAGGCCGAGCCCTTCGATCCGGCGCGGCTCGAGAAGTCTCTGGCGGCGATGGACGCCAGCCGTGCCAAGATCAAGCAGATTATGCGCACCGCCGTCGTCGCCGCCGCGACCGAGATGACCGTCGAGGGACGCGGCCGCCTCGCCGACCGCGGCCAGCGGCGCTGAACCGGCGGACGCGAACGCCAAGGAAGACCGAAAGCCATGACCCTGCATCCCGTTCCCCGTCCCGGCGAGGCTGAAACGCCACCGGCGCCCGCCGCCGATCCGGCACCGCGGCGCGGCGACGGCCCGGCACGGCGGCCGCGACTGACGCGGCGGCATCTGCTGTTTGCCGGCGTGCTGGCCACCCTGGTGGCCGCCGCTGCCGGCACCTGGACCTGGTGGCGGGGGGCGCCGGTCGAGCGGTACGTCACCGCCACGGTCGAGCGCGGTACCATCGAAGACAACACCACCGCGCTCGGCACCCTGCAGCCGTTCGAATTCGTCGACGTCGGCACCCAGGTGTCGGGGCAGCTGCGCAAAATCCACGTCGAGATCGGCGCTGCGGTCAAGGAAGGCGATCTCCTGGCCGAGATCGATCCGACGGTGTATCAGGCGAAAGTCGATGCCGGCCGCGCCCAGCTCCTGAACCTGAAGGCGCAGCTCGCCGACAAGCAGGCGCAACTGGTGAACGCGCGGCAAACCTTCGAGCGCGAGCGCAATCTGATGAAGGCGCGGGCGACCAGCGAGGACGCCTACCAGAAGGCCGAGGCGGCGCTGGCCTCGGCGGCGGCCCAAGTGGACGCGTTGAAGGCTCAAATCCAAAACATCGAATCGGTGCTCAGGGGCGACGAGACCAATCTCGGCTTCACCAAGATCTACGCGCCGATGACCGGCACCGTGGTGGCGCAGATCGCCAAGCAGGGACAGACGCTGAACGCTAACCAGCAGGCGCCGATTGTGCTGCGCATCGCGGACCTGTCGACGATGACCGTGTGGACGCAAGTCTCCGAGGCCGACATCGGCCGTCTCAGGATCGACATGGACGTCTATTTCACCACCCTCGGTCAATCGGACCGCCGCTGGCGCGGTAAGTTGCGTAAGATCCTGCCGACGCCAGAGATCGTCAACAACGTCGTCCTCTACAACGCCCTGTTCGACGTTCCCAACCCGACCGGCGAACTGCTGCCGCAGATGTCGGCGCAGGTGTTTTTCGTCTCGGCCCGCGCCCGCGATGCGCTGATGGTACCGATGTCGGCGCTGCGGCCGGTCGGCGGCAAAGGCGAAAAAAAGAAACGCAAGTCCGCGGGCGAACAAGCGAAGTCTGGCGAGACCATGCCGGCGCCAGCCGCAGCCGACGGCGCGCCGGCGCCCGCCCGCTACGCGGTGCACGTGCTGACGCCGGCCGGCGGCATCGAGGAACGCGAGGTCGCCGTCGGCATCACCAACCGCGTCTCGGCGCAGGTGCTGTCCGGCCTCGCGGAGGGCGAGCGCGTCGTCGTCGGCGCGCCGCGCTCGGCCAAGACGGGCGGGGACCAGCCGCGGACGCGGCCGCCGAGGCTGTCATGAACGCGCCGCCGCTGATCGAGCTTTCCCGACTCACCAAGACCTACGACACCGGCGACGTCGCGGTCGAGGTCCTGCACGGCATCTCGCTCGCCATCAACGCCGGCGAGTTCATCGCCGTGATGGGCGCGTCGGGTTCGGGCAAGTCGACGCTGATGAACATCCTCGGTTGTCTCGACCGGCCGACCGGCGGCCGCTATTCGTTCCAGGGCACCGACGTGACGACACTGTCGTCCGACGAGCTGGCCTGTCTTCGGCGCGACGCCTTCGGATTCATTTTCCAGAGCTACAACCTGATCGGCACCGCGACCGCGGTCGAAAACGTCGAGATCCCGGCTGTGTACGCCGGTTCCTCGGCGGTGGAACGGCGGCGCCGGGCGGAGGAGCTTCTAACCACCCTTGGCCTCGCCGATCGTTTCGCCCACCGCCCGAGCCAGCTGTCCGGCGGACAGCAGCAGCGCGTCGCCGTCGCCCGCGCGCTGATGAATGGCGGCCGCGTGATCTTCGCCGACGAGCCGACCGGATCGCTCGACAGCAAAAGCGGCGCCGAGGTGATGGCGCTGCTGGCCGAGCTGCATCGGCAGGGCCACACCGTCGTCCTGATCACCCACGACCGCGAGGTCGCCGGCCACGCCGAGAGCGTTATCGAGATCAAGGACGGCGTGATCGTCGGCGATTCCCGGCGCTCTGCGCCGACCGGTCGCCGCCGCGACGCGGTCGGCGAGGGCGCCAGCGCGCGCGGACCGGCGTTGCTAGCGGATGCCCTGGAGGCGGTGAAGATGGCGCTGCGCTCGCTGAAGGCGAATGTGTTCCGCACGGTGCTGACGTTGCTCGGCATCGTCATCGGCGTCGGCTCGGTGATCGCCATGCTGGCGGTCGGCGACGGCGCCAAGCAGTCGGTCCTCGACCGGATCAGCAACATGGGTACCAATCTGCTGCTGGTCCGCCCCGGCGCCCCCAACATTCGGCGCACCGGCGCCGGCATTGCGACGCTCGTGCCAGCGGACGCCGAGGCCATCGCGACGCTGCCCAACGTCATCGCCGCGGTGCCGGAAATGATAGGCGCCGTCACCGTCCGTTTCGGCAACGTCGACTACCAGACTCAGGTCAGCGCCACCACCGCCGAGCTGTCGACGGCGCGCGACTGGCCGACGTCGAGCGGCATTTTCCTGACCGCCGAGGACGCGCGCGCTTACGCGCCCGTGGTGGCGCTGGGCCAAACCGTCGTCGATGACCTGTTTCCGCCCGGCGTCGACCCGGTCGGTAAATACGTGCTTCTCAAAAACCGACATGGACGACGTAACCTTCGTGCCGCTGACCACCGGCAGCCTCAGGCTGATCGGACAAAAGCATTTGCGCTCGATTACCGTGATGGTCGACGACCTGGTGCAGATCGAGGCCACCCAGGCCGCCATCGAGGAACTCTTGACGCAGCGTCACCGCACGGTGGATTTCAGCATCCGCAACATGGCGGCGATCATCGAGACTGCGACCGCGACCCAGAACACGCTCACCGTGCTGTTGGGCTCGATCGCCGCGATCTCGCTCCTGGTCGGCGGCATCGGGGTGATGAACATCATGCTGGTCAGCGTCACCGAACGCACACGCGAGATCGGCATCCGGGTTGCCACCGGCGCCCGCATGATCAACATCCTGCAGCAATTCCTGACCGAAGCGGTGGTGGTGTCGGGAATAGGCGGCGTCATCGGCGCCATCGGCGGACTGGCGGTCGCGCAAGCATTGGCCGCCGTCGGCACGCCGATCCAGTTCTCGGCGATGCCGGTGGTGCTGGCCTTCGGCTGCGCCTTCGCTACCGGCCTGGTGTTCGGCTATATGCCGGCGAAGAAGGCGGCGACCCTCGATCCCGTGGTCGCGCTCGGCGCCGAATAGAAAAGGCGAGCGCGATGCCCAGGGCGCCGACAAATTTCACGATCCGGTTCCTGGCGCCGTTGCTGGCGGCGGTGCTCGGGGCTTGCAGCATGGTGCCGGAATACAGCCGCCCCGCGGTGCCGACACCGGTGGGGTGGGGGGAACCGGTGGCTGAGCCAACGGCCGGGGCTCGACCCGGGGCGGGTATCGAGACGCCGTGGCCGTCGTCCGATTGGTGGCAGGGATTCGACTCGCCGGCGCTGGCCGTCCTGGTCGTGGCCGCCGAGCGTAACAACACCGACATCGGTCAGGCAGCAGCCCGCGTGCTGCAGGCGGAAGCGCAGGCGAAAATCGCCGGCGCCGATCTGTTGCCGTCCCTCGACGGCTCGCTCGGCGCCGACCGGACCTGGCGCGGTAGCGGCACCACCAGCACCAGCGGCCGCGGCGTCAGCGATTCCTTGAGCGCCGAGCTCAGCGTCAGCTATGAACTCGATCTGTTCGGCAAGAACCGGGCGGCGCTTGCCGCCGCCGAGGCATCGCTGATGTTCAGCCGCTTCGACCGCGAGGCGGTGGCGCTGACCGTCGTCTCCAACGTCGCCCAGACCTATTTCCAGGTGCTGCAGTTCCGCGAGCGGCTGGCGGTGGCGCTCCGCATCCTTGAGATCACCGAGGGCGTGCTGCAGGTGGTCACCGCACGGGTCGAGAACGGCGCCGCCTCGCCCTTGGACCTTGCCCAACAGCGCGCCCTGGTGGCGACGCAGCGGGCCTCGATTCCTCCGTTACAGGCGCAGTTGCGCCAAGCCGAGAACGCGCTCGCCATCCTGCTCGGCACGCATCTGGCGGCGCTCGGCACCACGGAGGGCGCGCTGCTCGACATCCGGCCGCCGGCGCCGACGGCGGGACTGCCGTCGGAGCTTATCGTGCGGCGGCCCGACATCCAGGCGGCGGAGGCGCGGCTGATCGCCGCCAACGCCGAAATCGGCAGCGCGCGCGCCGCCTACTTCCCGACCATCAGCCTCACCGGCGTGCTCGGCTACGAGAGCGCGGCGCTGGCGTCGCTGTTCAATCCGGCCAGCCGGTCGGCGAACATTGCGGGCAACCTGCTGCAAGCGATCTTCCGCGGCGGCGCCCTGGAAGGGCAGGTGGAGTTGTCGGAGGCGCGCTTCCGGGAACTCGCCGAAAGCTACCGCGAAACCGTGCTGACGGCGCTCGGCGAGGTCCACGACGCGCTGGTGGCGGCGAGGCGCACGGCGGAGCAGGAAGGCCTGCAGGCCGCCGCCGTCGAGCAGGCACGGCTCGCCTACCAGCTGGCCGAAGCCCGCTACCGCGCCGGCGCCGTCGACCTGCTGACGGTGCTCGACGCGCAACGCACGCTGAGCCAGACCGAGGACCAGATCGTGCAGATCCGTTTCCAGCGGCTGCAGGCGTCGGTGGCCTTGTTCAAGGCGCTCGGCGGCGGCTGGCGTCTTGACCGCACGGCGCCGGAAAAGGCGGATGCGACGCCGGCCCGGCCGTAAGTGCCAACAGGCCAGGATTCCAAAGGCTTCCTTGAATCAGGTGACAGCCGCCTTCACTGCGGCTACCGTTTTTAACCCCGGCAATGCGGAGACCGCGGCGACTGCTTGCGGCGGCACTGCACCGTGGCACGAATTCATGCGCCAGGCCCGGGCCTTTCTCAGGGAGAACGCATCCGATGACATCGTTCATGCTCAACGGCAAGCAGGTGTCGGTGAAGGCCGCGCCCGAGACGCCGCTCCTGTGGGCCATCCGCGAGCACCTGAAGCTGACCGGCACCAAGTACGGGTGCGGCGCCGGGCTGTGCGGGGCCTGCACGGTTCACGTCGACGGCAAGGCGGCGCTCGCCTGCCAGACCGAGGTGTCGGCGGTGGCGGGCAAACGCGTCGTCACCATCGAGGGACTATCGCCCAATGCCTCGCATCCGCTGCAGAAGGCCTGGATCGCCGAGCAGGGCCAGGTCATGAAAGCGGCCGAGCTTCTCGCCATCAACCCGAAGCCGAGCCGCGCCGACATCGTCCGTCACATGAACGGCAACATTTGCCGTTGCGGCACCTATACCCGGATCATCGCCGCCATCGAGCGCGCCGCGAGGGAGGGCTGAACCATGACACGCATCACCTCCCCCCACATCAAATCCCAGGGCCCCGAGGTCAGCCGCCGCTCGTTCCTGGCGGGCGTCGGCGGGCTGACGTTCTCGATCGCGTTCCTCGGCGACGGCGCGCCGATCCTCAACGCCGCCGGCAAGGGCGACCTGGGCGTCACCGCCTGGGTGCGCATCGGCGCCGACAACGTCGTCACCATCTTCAACCCATCGGCCGAGATGGGGCAGGGATCGATGACCGCGCTGCCGCTGATCGTTGCCGAGGAAATGGACGCCGACTGGACGCGGGTGAAGATCGAGCAATCCCCCGTCGACGCCAGAGTCTACGGCAATCCGCAGTTCTTCGGCCACCAGATGTTGACTGTCGGCAGCCGCACCGTGCAGGGCTACTACACCGGCCTGCGTAAGGCCGGCGCGCAGGTGCGCAAGGCACTGCTGACGGCTGCTGCGGGCCACTGGAAAGTGCCGGTTTCCGAGCTCCGGACCGAACCCAACGTCGTCATCCACGTGCCGACCAAACGTCGGCTGAGCTACGGCGAGATCGCCGCCTTCGCCAAGATGCCGGTGAATCTGCCCGAAGTCGCCGACGGCGATCTCAAGAACCCCTGCGACTTCCGCCTGATCGGCAACAAAGCGATCGGGCGTGCCGATATTCCGGCCAAGGTCGACGGCACGGCGATCTACGGCATGGACGTGCACGTGCCGGGCATGGTGTACGCGGTGATGAGCCGCGCGCCGGTGCACGGCAGCCGGCCGCAAAGTTCGAACGCTGCCGCGATCAAGGCGATGGCCGGCGTCGTCGACGTGGTCACCCTCAATCACGGGGTCGTCGTCGTCGCCGACACCATGGAAGGCGCCCTGGCGGCACGCAAGAAGCTGAAGGTCGAGTGGTCGCAAGGTGCCAGGGCCGCGGGCTTCCAGAGCGAGAAGGACCTGGACGGCTACCGCCACATGATGGAGGGCGCCGCCGCCGGCGATCCGGTAACGACTAAGGGCAACGTGAAGAACGCGATGGCCGCGGCGGTCAAGACCTACCAGGCCGACTTCTACAGCGACCACGCCTACCACGCGCAAATGGAGCCGTTGAACGCGGTCGCCCATGTCAATACCACCGGCGACGGGGCCGAGGTGTGGGCCGGCACGCAGTCGCTCGACGGGGCGCGGGCGAGCGCCGCCAAGGCGCTCGGCGTCGGCGTCGACAAGATCACCTTCCACCCATGCTACCTGGGCGGCGGCTTCGGGCGTCGCTCGTGGTCCGACTACATCGAGGAAGCGGTGCTGACCTCGAAGGCAATGCGACGGCCGGTGAAGCTGGTGTGGACCCGCGAGGACGACGTCGCCTACGGCGCCTTCCGCCCGATGGCGCTGCAATGCCTGAAGGCGGGTGTCGACAAGGCCGGCAACATCGTGGCGTGGGAGCATTGCGTCATCGGCGACGGCAGGAGCCTGCTGACCTCGGGGATCCGGATTCCCTTCTACAACGTGCCCAACCAGAACATCGAGTTGCGCGGCAAGTCGTCCGGCGTCCGCCTCAAGCACTGGCGCGCCGTCGGCCACGGCTTCAACAAATTCGCCATCGAAAGCATGGTCGATCTCATTGCCGCCGACCACAAGATCGATCCGGTGGAGTTCCGCCGCCGCCTGACCCGCCATTCGCCGCGGGCGCTGAAGGTGATCGAGACTGCGGCGGCGATGGCGAAATGGGGAACGCCGAGGCCGGCGGGCCGGGCGCTCGGCATCGCCTTTGCCGAGCGCTCCGATTCGCTTTCGGCGGGCGTTGCCGAGGTTTCCGTCGACCGCGCCAAGGGCCGCATGCGGGTGCACCGCTTCTGGGCGTCGCTTGACGCGGGCCAGGTGGTGCAGCCAGGCAACGCCGTTGCCCAGATGGAAAGCGGCATTGTCTACGGACTCTCCAGCATGTTCTCGGAACGCATCACCTTCGAGAACGGCCGGGTGCAGCAGTCGAACTTCCACGACTATGAAGTGATGCGCATGGCCGACGCGCCGGAGGAAATCCACGTCGAGATCATCCGCAACAACGAGCCGCCAGCCGGCATCGGCGAAACCGGCGTGCCGATCGCCAGCGGCGCCGTCGCCAACGCGTTCTTCGCGTTGACCGGCAAGCAAATTCGGCACATGCCGTTCACGCCCGATCGGGTATTGGCGGTATTGAAGGCCTGAATCTCCGCCTGATCGTGGCGGAACGCGACATGGGCCCCGGCCCGTCGCCGCGGGGCGCCTTTTCGGTGCCTCGGCGACGGGGTCTAGCGCGAGAACAGTCCCGCGAACAGGTCGAGTGATTCGAACGGCTCCACGTAGGCCGGCGACTCCACCGGCCCGCGGACGACGGTACCTTCGATATAGTCGAACCCGGCGGCAACCGCGGCCGATGCGGCGCTGCGGGTCGCCAACCCGTAGACGAACTTCTTCAATCCCGCCTCTTCGGCGCGCTCGGCGAAACGGTCCAATCGCTTCAACAGGGCGCGCTCGGAGGCCTGGCCCTCCGTGAACTCGAACCCGACCGCGTGGACGCCGGCCTCGCGCCAGACTCGCAAGCTGGAAGCGGCCGGCGACACCCGCGCCATTACCGAGCGCGCCGCCTTGCGCAGTCGCGTCACCGTTTCCCTGATCCGATAGCTGTTGAGATCGGGCGGCGTGCCGACCAGCTCCTGGACCACCAGCAGCCGTTGTTTTTCATCCAGCTTCCGTATGCGTTGCTGATAGGGCATGTAATAGTCGAAATGGTTGACGGTCGAGAAGTGGACCGGCAGCACCAGCAGCACCTTGTGTCCGGCGTCCAGCAACAGATACAGCTTGCGCAGCGCCTCCTCCTGAACCAGCAGGTCGCACGCCGCCGCGGCCGCGTACATCTCGCTCTCGCCGCCTACGCGGACGATCGATTCGACGTGGCCGTCGGGCGATTTGAGGACGGGGAGCGCGCTATAGGCGGTGAGCATCTTGCTCCGAACGTTCCAGATGGCGCGGAAGATCGTGGTCATGCCTTCCGGCAGGCCCTTTTCGCCGGGCCGGGCGGCATTGTCGTCGACCCACCAGGTCGCCATTTCGGCTTCGGAGCCGTGCGCGTCGTTCCGGGACTGAGCGGTCATGCGCTGGATGGCAAGATTGGCCAGCGTCTTCTTGTTCTCCAGTTCGCGCAATTTTCGTGGGTCGAGGGAAGTGGTACCGCGCGCGGACTCCTTCTTATTTTTCCGGCCGGCGACCACGTCGGAGAATTTCCCGCTCCGTCTTTTCTGGGTTGTGGCCTCGAATTCGAGGTTGAGGATTTGCGGATCGGCATCGTTGATCAGGCGCGCGATCTGATCCGCAATGACCTTGCACTTCAGTTCCGCCGATTTTTTCGACATGCCCGGGAACAGGAAACCATAGACGCCAACGTCGTTGTGGATGAAGGCGTCCTTATCCTGGAAATTGTCCTCGATCACGCCGAGCGCGATCACTTCCGCCTTCTTGATCATCTCGTTCCTGTCGACGTCGCGGCGCACGATGAGCGAGTTGAGATTGAGGATCTGCATGCGGCTGATGACCGCCGCGTTGAATTTCCTGGGCAGGTCGTTGATCGTTATTTCAAACCGGCTGTCGGTCGCCGGGGCATCATCGCCGCCGAAATTGAATCCCGAAAACAGCCCTGAAGACTTCTTCTTGGCCTTTCCATCCTGGTCCGTCGTGTCCATGTCGCGGTCCCTTGGTCCGATGTCACCGGCCGTCGTCGGCGTCGTGTTTGCCGACCGTTTCGGCGCCTTCCGACGTGCCGTTCCATGCCGGCAGCAGGTCGCGGACGAGCATGCTCAGGTCATCGTAGTCGAACGGTTTTTCGATGATCCGGTCGGCGCCGTTCTTGCGCGCCGCCGCCAGAACACCGTCCTTGGCCTCCTTGCCGCTGCCGGACATGGCGATGATCGGGACGCGCGGGTCCCTGCGGCGGATTTCGGAGATCGTCTGGGTACCGCTTTTCAAGGGCATTTGCATGTCGGTGATCACCAGGTCCACTGGGTGGGCGAGGAAAAGATCGAGGCCCTGGTTGCCGTCGCGCGCCATCAGCACGTCGAGACCCGCCTCCTGCAGCATAATCTCGAGGGTCGCCCGCACGCCCTCGTCGTCGTCGATGACAAGGATGCGCGGCAGCGCGTGTTGTGTCCGGATTTTCGCCATTCGCGCCTCACGCCCGTTCCCGGAGGGGCTCCGCGTGGGAAGCACCGCCAAATGCAAAATCCACGATCTTCTCCCCGGCAATCGGCCGGCTGATGAAATATCCCTGCGCCTTGTCGCACCCGGCGAGCCGCAGGAAATTCAGGTCGTCTTCGGATTCGACGCCTTCCGCGCATACGCTCAGATTGAGTCGATGCGCCATCTCGGTGGTTGCGCGCACGATCACTCGCGCCTCTTCGTTGGCGCCGACGTCGCGCACGAATGACTGATCGATCTTGATCTCGACGAAGGGCAATCGATAAAGGTGGATGAGGGACGAGAACCCGGTCCCGAAATCGTCCAACGACAGCCGGAACCCCTTGAGCCGGAAGCGGGTGAGGATATCCATCGCCCGGGCGGTGTCTTCCATCACCCCGGATTCCGTGATCTCGATGATGATTTGCGACGTCTTGACGTCGTTCTGCTCGGCCAGCGACGCGATTTCGTCGGGCAGCGTCAGATTGGTCAACAATTGCGGGGCGATGTTCACCGCCACGCACATCGTTTTTCCGAACTCGCTCCATTTGCGAATCTGCCGGCACGCGCTGGTCACTACGGCGCGGGTCAACGGCAACAGCAGGCCCGTTTCCTGGATCGCGAAAAGGAACCTGTCGGGGCTCAACAATCCATGCACGGGGTGTTGCCATCGCACCAGGGCCTCGACTTCCCTCGGCGAGTCATCGACGGGGGACCGCAGGTTCATCTTGGGCTGGTAATGGACGACCAACTCGCCTTTGGCAATCGCTGCGTCGAGTTCGTGCACGGTTACCGATCCGGCGAAATAGGACGGTGCCGCCAGCAGCGACTCGAGATCCTCGATCATGATCGGCTTCTGCAGGACTCCCTTCATGTTGAGGCCGTGCTCCTGGCCCACGCGCTTGGCCGAATTGAGCACCTTCTTGTCCATGCCGCTGATCAGGATGACCTCGGTCTTGCTTTTCTCGGCGCGCAGGAACCTCAACAGCTCGACACCGTCGGTGTCGGGCATCGCCAGGTCCATGATCACGATCGTCGGATTGAATTTTCGGTACAGCCGCTTGAACTCGCTGAAATGGGTCGTCGACGCGACTTCGTGGTTGGCGTCCCGCGCAACCCGGGAGACGAACTCGCAGACGTCGACGTCGTCATCGATCACTAGCAAGCGACTGGCTGTCATGTGGCCGCGTCTCCGTGCCTCGGGCGGCGATCCGCCGGTCCTTGAGTCACCGGCAGGAAGATGCGGAACCGGGTGCCGCGCCCGGGCTTGCTGCTGACGGTAAAGTGGCCGCCTGACTGCTTGACGAAGTGCGAAATCAGGCTAAGCCCGAGACCGGCTCCGCTATGGTTCGACTTGGTCGAGAAGAAGGGATCGAACGCGCAGTCCACGACATCGGTGGCCATGCCGTGTCCGGTGTCGGCGACCGAGATGCAGGCGTACGCCCCGGCCCTCAGTGCCACGGATCGGGCGGCGGCCGCCCCGTCGATGACGACTTGGGCGGTTTCGATCATCAGCGTTCCGCCGTCGGGCATCGCGTCCCGGGCGTTGGCGGCAAGGCTCAGAATCGCCGATTCCAACCGAGTCGGGTCGGTTTCCGTCGTCGGGATGCCATCGGCAAGCCCTATGGCCACCTCGATGTCCGGTCCCACCGTGCGCCTCATCGCGCCATCCATTGCCGCCACCACGGCGTTGACGTCGACCGGCCGCGGCTCCAGGTCGCGGCGGTGGGCGTAGGCGAGCAGGCGCTTGGTCAGGTCGGAACCGCGCAATGCCGCGTCGATCGCCGGGCCGACTATCCTCCGAATACGCCCGTCGTTCCCAGCGCGGCGCTGCAGGAGCTGCAGGTTGCCGAGCACGGTAGCGAGGATGTTGTTGAACTCGTGGGCGACGCTTCGCGCCAAACGCGCCGCGCCGTCCATCCCGGCATCGTTTTCCGGCGCGGCCCGGGCAATCCGCCGGGCGGCGATGGCATACGACGCCACAAGCTCGTCGGCAGGGTCGTCGCCGAGGCACGTTCGCGGGCCGCCCGCAGCCGGTCCGGAAACCAGGCGCCGGCGCCGCTTCAGCGGCGGCCGATCGATGCCCGGGCCGGCCCAATCCGGCCCCAGGTTGCCCGTGGTTGCCATCGCTGCCACAACTCCGATCTTCTCGCCCGGCCCACCATCTCGGCCAGACGACTGGCTGCGGTCGGTTGCCGCCGCTTCCCCGTCCGTTCGCAAGGCCGATTACCTGCCGCGAGTGTAAGAACGATGGAAGGGCGGCCGGAATTGGGGAGTCCCCCAACGCGGTTCGGGTTATTCCGTATTTCTACGCCGCCTCATTGGATTTAACTTGTTGCCATGCGCTTGCGCGCCGCCACCGGTTGATCGGGAGATCGGCGACGGAACCATGAATTCGTTCCGGGATTCCCACCGGCGACGCCGGTGAGGGCACAGGGATAGGGCGGATATCGTGAATGCCCGGGCCAAGATGATCAACGCAAACGATGGCGCCGCGACGGCCTCGGCGGCGCACGGCGGTTTCGATTCCGACATCCACACCCTAGTCCAATTAGTCGCCGCCGGCGGTTGCCGGACCGAGAACATGCGCCTCGTGCGGTGGCGAAACCTGCGACAGTTCTTCGACCAGCGCTGGGCCAAGATCGGCCCGTCGGTCGCGCAAACGATGCGCAAGGAAATTGCCGCCCGTCTGGGACCGCAAGGACGTTGTGTCCGCTATGACGACACCAGCATCCTGGCATTCTGCCCGCCGCCCGACGAGTCGGCGCTGCGCCGGCTCGATGACGAGTTCGCCGACGCCATGGGCTCGATGCTGGCCGGCGTCCTGCGCACGCCCGACCTGGTCGAGGTGCTGAAGCCGGTCGCCGCCGGCGATCAAGAGCTGACCTTCGAGCCGACCACGGCCCCCCCCGCCGACGAAGCGCGACCGCCAGCTTCCGGCACCGGCAAGCCGTCGCCGACCCTGGTGCTCGGTGATGCGATGTTCCGCTACTTCCCGCTTTGGGACATCCGCGACGACACGGTTTATTGCTACCTGTGCGAGGCGTTCTGGAACCTCGGCGACGGCCAGGAGCTGGCGGAAGGGCCGCTGGCGGCGCAATTCGACGACCCGAAACGGATACTGGCCTTGGACCTGGAGACCCTCGGCAAGGCGACCGAGGAGCTGGATAAGGGGTTGAATCGGTATCAGCTGGCCAAGTTCCTGATCCCGGTCCATTTCCGGACGGTCGCCGATCCCGTCACGGCCGGAACTTATAGCCGTTTCTGCAACAGCAAAATGTGGGCGGTACACGAATTCGCCCTGTTCGAGATCATCAAGCCGCCCGACGACATGACGACGGAACAGCTGGTTCAAGCCGTCGAGCTACTGCAGCCGTTCGGCGCCGGCGTGATGCTGCGCGTCGGCGATGGATTCGACCGCTTCGACGCGGTACCCGCCGAACGCATCCTGTCGATCGGCATCGATCTGCGTCTCGACGACCGGCCCGACGCCGCGATCGCCGCCGCCATCAAGGGGTTCGCCGCCCGTGCCGGGGAATGTGGGCTGCGCAGTCACGTGCACGGCCTGCATAGGGTCAGCCCCACGGTGATGGTGGCGTGCGCCGGCATCGACCTGATTGGCGGTGGTGCCATCGCCCAGGACACCGCCGATTGGCAGCCCGACGATGCGATGACGCGGCCGATCGCATTGTTGAAATCACTGGCGGCACGGGCAAAAGCCAACCGCGGCATCGGCTGACCGGGCGAAGAAACGTCCCGGCAACGGCGACCGCTGTGGACATGGATACCTCTTTAGGGAGTCGGGGGCCTTGCGCTACAATCAAACGTTGCCGGACAAGCAACGAACGACGGCGCCTTTGGTTTCGAACCCTGGGAGGCGGCCAATGTCTTCGCGGGCCTTCGGGATTCTTATTTTCGTCGCACAGACATTGTCGGCGCTGGCGATGCCCGTCGCATTGGCCGAGGACAAGCCGCCGGCCGCTTCCAAGCCGATCACGCGCGAGGTGATTGCGGTGGTGCCGCGGTCGTGGCCGCCGCAATACGACCTCGACGAGAACGGCAATCCCGTCGGCTTCGCCATCGACGTGATGAACGAAATCGCTCGCCGCGCCGGAATCGGCGTGACCTATCGCGTCGTCGAAAATTTTGCTGCGGTCGAACAGGCGATGAAGGACGGCCATGGCGACATCATCCCCAACAGCGGCATCACGCCCGAGCGGTCGGAGCGTCATTTCTTCACGGCGCCGGTGCAGACGACTGCCATCTCGATCATCGTCAGGGTGAAAACCACCGGCATCGGTAATTTGAGCGATCTTGCCGGCCGCCACGTCGGCATCGTCGAATCCAGCGTCGGCGAAAAGATCATAAAGCCCTACGGGAATATCCTGCCGACCGTATCGAAGGATGCGGTTTCGGCGCTATTCGAGCTGCTTTCCGGTCATGTGGACGCCTTGATTCACGCTCCGTCCGTGATTTCGGCGCTGGCCCGGAAGGCCGGCGTCGAGGATCGCATCGAGGCGGTCGGCAAGCCGGTCATGGAAATCAAGCGCGCCATCCGGGTCCGCAAAGATCGACCCGAGTTGCTGGCGGCACTCGACGACGCGGTGAAGGACTTCGTCGGCACGCCGGATTATCAGCGGATTTACGTCAAATGGTATGGCAAATCAGCGCCGTTCTGGAGCGAGCGCCGGATCGCCTGGGCGGCCGGCGGCGCCTTTGCCACCCTGTTGCTGGTCTTCGCATGGTGGCGGTATCGCCTGATCGTCCGTGTGAACCGCCGCATCGCCGCCAGCGAGGAGAAGTTCCGCGACCTCATCGAAGGCGCCGTGCCGGGGGTGCTGATCCACCGCGACCACCGGCCGTTGTTCGCCAACCGGTCCTACGCCAGGATCTTCGGCTACGACAGCCCCGAAGAAGTGCTCCGCCAGGAGTCGGCCCTCGACCACGTGGCACCCCACGAACGCGAGCGCTTGAAAGGCTACTCGGCGGCACGCCTGCGCGGCGACAAGGCGCCGGCGGTTTACGAGTTCCAGGGGGTCAGAAAGGACGGAACGCCGATCTGGCTCGAAAACCGCGCCCGCGTCGTCGACTGGGAGGGCGCGCCGGCGATCCAGCGGACGGTCGTCGACATCACCGAGCGGAAACAACTTGAGGATCAACTGCTCATAAGCACCCGCCAGCAGGCGGTGGTGGCCGAACTGGGCCAATTCGCGCTGATGGAGGGGGATATGGCGGTATTCTTGAACACCGCCGTCGTCCTGGTCACCAAGATTCTCGGCGCCGATTTCGGCAAGATC
>JACPJY010000174.1 GCA_016187325.1 Rhodospirillales bacterium
AGCACCTCGGCGGCCGTTTCCTCGTCGGGCGTCAGCGACGATTGCTCGCCGCCGGAACCGGCCTTCGGCGGCGGCAGGTCCTGGGTCACGCTGTCCTTGGCCGTCGCGCTCTTGGCGCTGCCTTCGACGGTCGCCGACGAGCCGCCGAGCACGCCGCCCGAGCCGACCGTCGAGCGCGAGACGCTGACCGGCGAGAAGTAGTTGGAGATGCCCTCGAGCTGCTCTTGGGTGACCGAATTCAACAGCCACAGCAGCAGGAAGAACGCCATCATTGCGGTCACGAAGTCGGCGTAGGCGATTTTCCACGCGCCGCCGTGCGTCGCATGGGCGGATTTCTTGATCCGCTTGATGATGACTGGTTGTTTTGCCTTGTCTTCGGCCATGCGCCGATTCTAACGAGTCAGGAGCCTAACCGGAAGGCAGGTGGCTCAACATTTCCTCGACTTGCGCAAACGTCGGGCGAACCTCGGACCCCAAGGTTTTGCGGGCAAATTCGACCGAAACCTGCGGCGCGTAGCCCTGCATGTGGCCGATCAGCGCCGTCTTGATGCAATTCAGATAGCTGGCTTCCGAGTCGAAGGTCTGCTCGAGCGAACGGGCGACCGGCGAGATCAGGCCGTACGACATCAGGATGCCCGAGAAGGTGCCGACCAGCGCCGCGGCGATCAGCTTGCCGAGCACCTCCGGCGGCTCGGTGATCGAGCTCATGGTGACGATGACGCCGAGCACGGCGGCGACGATGCCGAGCGCCGGCGCGGCGTCGCCCATGGTCGCGAGCGCGTTCGAAATAGCGTGGTTCTCGTTGTGATGGATCTCCAGCTCGCTATCCATGATCGCCTCGACCTCGTGCGGGTTGTTGGCGCCAAGCGTCAGGATACGCAGGTAATCGCACAGGAATTCGACGGCGTGATGGTCGCCCTTGAATTTCGGGAAATTGGCGAACAGCGGGCTTTCGGCGGGCCGCTCGACGTGGCTCTCGAGGGCGAGATCGCCCTTGGTCTTGGCCAGCTTGAAGACCGCGAACAGCACGCCCAGGAGCTCCTCGTACGCGGTCTTGTTGTATTTCGGCCCCTTGAACAGCTTGCCCATCGATTTGAGCGAGCCCACCACCACGCGCTTCGGATTGCCGATCAGGAACGCCCCGAAGGCGCCGCCGAAAATGATCGCGAATTCGATCGGCTGCCACAGCAGCGTCAGATCGCCGTGAATCGAGTAGCCGCCGAGGACGGAGCCGACGACGACCAGCAATCCGATGATGAAAAACATTCAGAACCCCAGTCCCCCGCGCACCCGGCCCGTCGCGACGCCCCGGTTGTTTTGTTCTCCTTAAGTCTGCACGCTATAGTTTGCGACGCGGCGGGACAAGATTTTATCGTGAAGGAAAATGAAACTTCCATCCCCAAATAGGGCCGCATCCATTGTCGTGGCGGGCCGCCGGCTGGCCGTTCCGGCGGCCATCGGCCGGGCATCGGCAGCGCGGTCCGAAGGTCGCTGATGGGGTCGAATCCGGTGCCGGTCGATTCGCGAAAGTTCCGAAACGCGCTTGGCCGTTTTGCCACCGGCGTGACCGTGGTCACCGGGCTGACGGAAGCCGGCGTGCCGGTCGGCGTCACCGTCAACGCCTTCGCCTCGGTGTCGCTCAAGCCGCCGCTGATCCTGATCTGCCTCGCCAGCACCACCGGCTGCCTCAGCGCCTTCAGCACCGGCACGCGGTTCGCCGTTAATATATTGGGCGAGGACCAGGAGCCGCTGTCGAAGGCGTTCGCCGGACCGCAGGAGCACAGGTTCAGGAACCGCGCCTTCGATACCTGGGACAGCGGCTGCCCGATCCTGCCCGGGTGCCTCGCCAACCTGGAATGCACGCGCACGGACGTGCACACGGCCGGCGACCATATCATCGTGATCGGCCGCGTCGACCGCATCGAAACCGATGACGACGGCCGGCCGCTGCTGTTCTACCGGAGCGCTTATGGCCGCCTCGACGACGCCTAGGCCGGGGACGGGGCGGTGGCGGCCGCTCGCCATGGCATTGGCGGCGCAAGCGTTGGCGGCGGCGATCGTGTTCGGCGTTGCCGCCGCGCTCGATGCCGGCGCCGGCGTGCGGCTGCCGTTGATCGCGCTGCTGGCGGTGCAGGGCGTCGGCGCGGCGCACCTCGGTCGCCGCTTCGGGCTGGCCAACTGGTGGGCGCCGATTCACTTAGTGCTGCCGTTCGCGATCGCCGCGGCGTTGCTGTGGCGGCTGCCGCCGTGGGTGTTCCTGGCCGCGTTCGTGTTCCTGCTGCTGTTCTACTGGAACAGCGTCGCCGGGGTGCCGCTCTATCTCACCAACCGGGAGACGCGCGCGACGCTGGCCGGTCTGTTGCCGGAGACGCCCGGCTTCCGGTTCATCGACCTCGGCAGCGGCTTCGGCGGGCCGCTGATCGATCTCGCCGCCCGCCGGCCCGACGGCCGCTTCGAGGGCATCGAGTCGGCACCGATGCCGTACGCGCTGACGTGGGCGCGGCTGCTCGTGCAACGGCGGCCGAACGTTTCCGTCCGTTACGGCGATTTCCGGTCCTTGGACCTCGGCCCCTACGACGTCGTCTATTGCTTCCTGTCGCCGGTGCCGATGCCGGCGCTCTACGAGAGGGCAAAGCGCGAAATGCGGCCGGGGACTCTCCTGATCAGCAACACGTTCGCGGTTCCCGACCACCCGGCTGACGAGACCCGCGAGGTGCCGGACCGGCGGCGGACGACGTTGCGCGTGTGGCGGATGTGAACGGCGGCGCGGGCGGCGGCGGGGCCGCGACGGTCAGCCGAGCGACGTGCCGCCGAGCAGCCTGACCGCGAAGCCGGCCTTCTCGAGGCCGGTCATGATCTCGCGCACGTGATCGGCGTCGAGGGTCTCGATCACCACGTCGACCTCCGCCTGCTTCACCGGCACGTCGTAGAACAGCCGCTGGTGATAGACCTCGATGATGTTGCCGCCGCAATCGCCGATCTTTCCGGTGACCTTCGACAGCACGCCGGGATTGTCGGTGATCTCGACCCTGAGCCGCACCAGCCGGCCGCCGCGCACCAGCCCGCGCATCAGCACCGACGCCAGCAGCCGCGAGTCGATGTTGCCGCCGGACACCACCAAGCCGACTTTGCGGCCGCCGAAGCGCTTGCGGTTGGCCATCACGGCGGCCAGCGACGCCGCGCCGGCGCCCTCGGCGACCAGCCGCGGCACCTCCAGGTAAGCCTGCACCGCCTGTTCCAGGGCTGCTTCGTCGACCAGCACGATGTCGTTGACCAGCTTGGCGATGATCGGCGTGGTCAGCGCGCCCGGCGTCTTGACGGCGATGCCCTCGGCTAGCGTCTGGCCGCGGCCGCCGGACGTCTCGCCCTTCAGCGCCTGCGACATCGATGGGTAGAGCGCCGCCTCGACGCCGACCAGCTCGATCTTCGGCTTCAGCGCCTTGGCGGCGACGGCGATGCCGGCCAGCAGGCCGCCGCCGCCGACCGGCACCACGATGACGTCGAGGTCGGGAAAATCCGCCAGCAACTCGAGGCCGACCGTGCCCTGACCCTCGATGATCTTGGCGTCGTCGTAGGGATGGATGAAGGCGCGGCCGGCGTAGCGGGCGAACTTCATCGCCGCGGCGCGGGCCTCGCTCAGCGTCTCGCCTTCCAGCACCACCTTGGCGCCGAGCGCCTCGGTGCGCCCGACCTTGGTGAACGGCGTCGCCTCGGGCATGTAGATGGTCGCCGGTATCTTCAGGTTGCGGGCGTGGTAGGCGACGCCCTGGGCATGGTTGCCGGCCGAGGCGGCGACGATGCCGGCCTTCTTGTCGCGGGCCTCGAGGCTGATCAGCTTGACGTAGGCGCCACGCGGCTTGAACGAGCCGGTGACTTGCAGGTTCTCAAGCTTGAGCACGATGTCGGCGCCGGTCAGTTCCGACAGCCCCTGCGAGCGCAGGCTCGGCGTCCTCACAACCCGGCCGGCGAGCAGACGCCCGGCGGCGCGGATGCCGTCGGCGGTGACCGCCGCCCGCCCGGTCCCGGCAGCCGCGACGCGGCGTCTTTTCGCCTTCGACGATCGCGCGCGCCCGGCCATCCCCGGATTCTCCTCAGCGGCCCGCCGCCGCGGGCTTCAGCACCAGCGTCGGCGCGTTGGCGGACTTCAACGAGGCGACGGCCGGCGACAGGCTGACGAAGCGGCCCTCCAGCCAGTCGTCGAGCTGGTCCTTGTAGTGGCCCGAGAACGGATTGCCGGACTGCCCGGTGGCGATCACGAAGCG
>JACPJY010000211.1 GCA_016187325.1 Rhodospirillales bacterium
ACGAGCTGGCGCAGAAAGGGCGCGTGATGGCGGAGCTGGTGCCGCGCCTGGTCGAGCTGGCGGCCGCGGCCAAAACCCACGACATCGGCTTCTGCCTCGACGCCGAGGAGGCAGACCGCCTGGACCTGTCTCTCGACATCGTCGAGGCGGTGGCGGGCGATCCCCGGCTGGCCGGCTGGAACGGGCTCGGGTTGGCGGTGCAGGCGTACTCGAAGCGCACGCCGGCGGTCATCGACTGGCTCGCCGACGTGGCGCGCCGGCACCGGCGGCGGCTGATGCTCAGGCTGGTCAAGGGCGCCTATTGGGACACCGAGATCAAGCGCGCCCAGGAGCAGGGGTTCGACGGCTACCCGGTCTATACCCGCAAGGCATTCACCGACCTTTCCTATCAGGCGTGTGCCAGGAAGATCCTGTCGCTGACCGACGTCTTCTTCCCGCAGTTCGCCACTCACAACGCGCAGACCCTGGCGACGGTGCTGGAATTGGTCGGGAATTTCTCCGACTTCGAGTTCCAGCGCCTACACGGCATGGGCGAGGCGCTGCACGAGCTGATCGTCGAGCGTGGCGTCGCCGGGCCCGGCCGCGTCGCCACCCGCATCTACGCGCCGGTCGGCTCGCACGAGGACCTGCTCGCCTATCTGGTGCGCCGGCTGCTCGAGAACGGCGCCAACACGTCGTTCGTCAACCGCATCGTCGACAAGGCGGCGCCGGTCGACGACATCATCGCCGACCCCTGCGACCGGGCGGCGCCCGTCGGCGCCAAGCCGCACCCACCGAGCGGACGGCGCGCGTCGGCGCCAAGCCGCATCCGCGGATTCCGTTGCCGGCGCGGCTGTTCGGCGACGAGCGCGAGAATTCCCGCGGCCTCGACCTCGGCGACCCGGCGGCGTTGCGCTCGCTCGCCGGCGCCATGAAGGCGGCGGAGCGGCCGTGGGGGGCGGCGCCGCTGCCCGGCGGCAACTTGAGCGGTGTCAAACGGCCGGTGCTCGATCCCGCCGATCGTCGCCGGCAGGTGGGAACCGTCGTCGAGGCGACCCCGGCCGACATCGATCTGGCGGTCGCCATGGCGGCTGCCGCGGCGCCGGCGTGGGACGCGGTGCCGGCGGCGGAGCGGGCGACGGCGCTGGAGCGCGCCGGCGCGCTCCTCGCCGAACAGCGGGCGGAACTGGTGTGGCTGTTGGTGCATGAGGGCGGCAAGACGTTGCCCGACTCGCTCGCCGAGGTGCGCGAGGCCGAGGACTTTTGCCGCTACTACGCGGCGCGCGCCCGGGCCGACTTCTCAGGCCCGATGACGATGCCGGGCGCCACCGGCGAGTATAACCAGCTCGAGTTGCGCGGCCGCGGCGTGTTCGCCTGTATCAGCCCGTGGAACTTCCCGCTGGCGATCTTCGTCGGCCAGGTGACGGCGGCGCTGGCCGCCGGCAACGCCGTGGTCGCCAAGCCGGCCGAACAGACGCCGCTGATCGCCGCCGCAGCGATGGGAATTCTCCACGACGCCGGCGTGCCGGCGGAAGCCCTGCACCTGCTGCCCGGCGACGGGCCGGCGGTCGGCGCGCCGCTGGTCGCGCATCCGAAGGTCGCCGGCGTCGCCTTCACCGGATCGGTGGAGACGGCGCGCCTGATCAACCGCGCGCTCGCCGAGCGGCCGGGGCCGATCGTGCCGCTGATCGCCGAGACCGGCGGCCAGAACGCGATGTTCGTCGATTCCACGGCGCTGCCGGAGCAGGTGGTCGCCGACGCCGTCACCTCGGCCTTCCGCAGCGCCGGCCAGCGCTGCTCGGCGCTGCGGGTGCTTTTTCTGCAGGAGGAAATCGCGGACCGGGTCTTGGAGATGCTGGTCGGCGCGACGGCGGAGCTGAGGCTCGGCGATCCGGGCGAGCTCGCCACCGATGTCGGCCCGGTGATCGACGAAGCGTCGCTCGAGACTCTCGAGGCGCACGCCGAACGCATGACGACCGCGGGACGGACGCTATACCGAGCCGAGGTGCCGGCATCGCTCGCCCACGGCACCTTCTTCGCGCCGCGGATCTTCGAGATCGACAGCCTGGCGCCGCTCGAGCGCGAGGTGTTCGGCCCGATCCTGCACGTAATCCGCTATCCGTCGGCGCGCCTCGCCGACCAGATCGCACAGGTCAATGCCACCGGTTACGGCTTGACGCTCGGCATCCAAAGCCGCGTCGACGCCGCCCAGTACGACGTCTATCGGCGGATGCGCGTTGGCAACACCTACGTCAACCGCAACATGGTCGGCGCCGTGGTCGGCGTGCACCCGTTCGGTGGCGAGGGGCTGTCAGGCACCGGACCGAAGGCCGGCGGCCCGCGATACCTGCACCGGTTCGCCGTCGAGCGGACATTGAGCGTCAACACCGCCGCCGCGGGCGGCAACGCCAAGCTGTTTTCGCTCGACGAGGAAGCACCGGAGTGAACGGGGGGCGGGGCGATTGTCCGGTCTTCGGAAAGGCGGTATAGAGGCCTTATGCGACGATTGCGGCCCGCGTTCCTGGTTGTTGCGCTGTCGGCGATCCTGCTGACCACGGGGTGCGCCGCGCCTCCGCCCTACATCCATCGCGAGGGCGAATTCAACAGAGAGTTGCCGACTTTCGCCAAGGAGCCGTTAAATATTGATTCAGTTATAATATGTTACAATAAATATGGGACAAAACCGGAGATTGTTGCCAATATGGCCAGTGCAGAATGTGCAAGGTTCAACAAAAAAGCGGAATTTCTACGTCA
>JACPJY010000212.1 GCA_016187325.1 Rhodospirillales bacterium
TCAGGCAGGCGCAGTCGACGGTTTCGGCGAGCGCCACGGTCGGCGGTTTTTTGACATCCTTGGCCATGATCGGTGCATATACACTTTGTCGCCGGTAGCGTCAACCGGGGCGACGCTTGCGGTTCGGGGTCGAGTCCGGCGACAGTTCAGCCATGCGTCCCCGCCCCCGCCCGCTTCTGGTGCTCGGCTTCGTGCTGGCGATGGCAGCGGTGTGGGTCGCCTATGCGCCGCCCAGCCCGACCATGGGCCGCGCGCTCAAGGACGCCGAGGCGCGGCTGAACGAATTCTACCGCGGCGGTGCGCTGCCGCCCGGCTGGCGGTTGGCCGAGGTTTCCGTGGTCAGCCGCCGGCACGAGGTGTGGGTGGACGTGCGCCTCGCCGACGCCGCGGCGGCGGCGTTGGCCGAACGGCCCCGGCCGGCGATCGCCGCCGCCGTCGCCCGCCTTTGCCCGCCGATCAGCGACCCGGTGTGGCGGATCCTGCAGCCGCGCCAGGAGATCGAGGTCCGGGCGGCGACCGAAAGCGGCCAGGTGCTGGCCGCCGTCAATTGCCGGGCCGCCGCGCGCTAGGTCGTGTACCCATAACCACGTCATTCCGGACACGACCTTCCTCCAAATCGTCGATTTGGCAAGGAAGGTCAGTGATCCGGAATCCACGAAGCGAGACCGGCGCGCCTGCCACCCTGGATTCCGGATCGCAAGGCTCGCAAGCCGAAAACCTGCGGTTTTCGGGCTCGCCTAATGTCCGGAATGACGATCACACCCGGCATTGGGCCCACCACCTCGCCGCGCGCCGCCTCTTTGCCAGCATCGGCTCTGTTGCCTATGATGGCGCCGCCGCCACCGCGAGATGGGGCGGCATCTTCGGCGGCGCGGCCGGCAGCGGCCCGCCGCTCGTTTTTGAGGTCAGCAATGGCGGACTCGACGGCCAATTCGACGACGGAAAACTGGAACCGCAAGACCTGGGACCTCGCCGGGCCGGTGATCATTTCGAACGTCTCGGTGGACTGATCGTCGGCGTCGTCTGGAACATGTTCAACTTCCTGCGCATGGGCACCACCGGGCTGACGGCGCAGTCGCTGGGCGCCCGCGACCCCGATGAGGTGCGGGCGTGGCTGCTCAGGGCCGGGCTGCTGGCGTTGGCAATCGGCGCCCTGCTGATCGCGGTGCAGGCGCCGATCCTGTGGGCGTCGCTCGTCCTCATCGATCCCAGTCCCGAGGTGCGGCCGCTGACCGAGGCGTATTTCTCGATCGCCATCTGGGGCTCGCCGATGGCGCTCCTCAATTTTGCCATGCTCGGCTGGTTCTTCGGCATCCAGAACACCCGCGCCGCGCTCGCCACTCAGATTTTCATGAACGGCGTCAACATCGTCCTCGACCTGTGGTTCGTCCTCGGGCTCGGCTGGGGCGTGCCCGGTGTCGCCTGGGCGACGGTGATCTCGCAGACCAGCGCCATCGCCGTCGGCCTCATGCTGGCCGGCCGCGATCTCAGGCGCCTCGGCGGCCGCTGGCACCCGTCGTTGGCGTTCGACCTCGGCCGGCTCGCCCGCATGCTCAGGGTCAACGGCGACATCCTGATCCGCTCCCTCTGCCTGCAGGCGGCGTTCATCATCGTGACGGCGATCGGCGCCCGCATGGGCAACGTCGTGCTCGCCGCCAACGCCATCCTGATGAACTTCCAGATGTTCATGGCCTTCGCCCTCGACGGCTTCGCCAACGCCGCCGAGGCGCTGGTCGGCGAGGCGCTCGGCGCCGGCGACCGCGGCCGCTTCCGCCAGGCGGTGAAGGCGACCAGTCGCTGGGCGCTCGGCTTTTCGGTCTGCTTTTCGGTTTTCTATTTCGCGGCCGGCGGCGTCCTCATCGACGTGCTGACCAGCGTCGAAGAGGTGCGCAGCGCCACCCGCGTCTACCTGCCGTGGGTGGTGGCGCTGCCGATGGTCTCGGTGTGGAGCTATCAGCTCGACGGCATCTTCATCGGCTCGACCTGGACCGCCGAGATGCGCAACGGCATGGCGGCGTCGCTGATAGTGTTCGCGGTGTTGTTGTGGCTGCTGGTTCCGGGCATGGCCAACCACGGGTTGTGGCTGGCGTTCATGCTATTCATGGTGACGCGCGCGGTGACGCTCGCCGCCTTCTACCCGCGCCTCGAAGCCAACATCGGCGGCGCCGCGTGAGCGCCGGGCGGTCCGTTATTTGCTTACCCGGCCGGCCGCAACTCCGGTAAAGTCGTGGTCCGGATGGAAATATCGCCCCAACCATCGGCCTCGTCGTCGTCGCGGCGACGCCGGCAAGGATAACGTCATGTGCGGCATCGCCGGCATGCTGTGCTTCGCGCCCGCAAGCGCCGTCGACGGCGCGCTGTTGACGCGGATGCGCGATGCCATGACCCACCGCGGCCCCGACGGCGAGGGCCAGTGGATCTCGCCCGACCGCCGCGTCGGCCTCGCCCATCGCCGGCTCGCCATCGTCGATCTGTCGGCCGCCGCGGCGCAGCCGATGTCGGACGCCGACGAAAAGGTGTGGATCACCTTCAACGGCGAGATCTACAACCACATGGCGCTGCGCCGCACCCTCGAGCAGGCCGGGCACGCCTTCCGCACCGACCAC
>JACPJY010000213.1 GCA_016187325.1 Rhodospirillales bacterium
CCGCTTCGCGCCTTCGCCCTGCCGCTGCAGGGGACGGTGACGCTCGGCGTCACCACGGACGGCAGGGTCGCGGCGGCGGGATTCAACCTGAAGGGTGGCAAAGGCGTTCTCGATCTGCCGCAACCGATCGCGCAGACGCTCGCCATCGAAAGCGTCGTCCTCAAAGGCCACTTCGAGGGCGAGAAAAACACCATCGACGTCGATGATTTGACGGTCGGACTCGGCCGCGAGGGCGCCTTTCGGCTGCCCGGCCCGGCGAACCACGACCTGCCGCTCGCGTCGGTCAGCGCCAAGGGCCGCTATTTCGGCGACACCCGCCGCCTCGAGGTGACGCAGCTCACCGCCAATCTTCGGGGGCCGACGGCCGAGCTGCAATTGGTTGCCGACGGGTTCCCCGACAAAAAGAACGCCAACGGCGACCGCGGCATAGCGGTCGACGTCACCGGGGCGCTTCGCGACGTGCCGGTAAACCAATTGCGGCGCTATTGGCCGGCGACCTGGGGGGCCGACGTCCACAAATGGGTGGTCGATCATCTTTCCGACGGCGTCATGCATCAGGCGCGCGCCCAGTTCCGCCTGCGGTCGAACGACAAAGGCGCACTGGAGGTCCTGTCGGTGGACGGCGATATGGAGGTCAGCGGCGTTTCCGTCGACTACCTGCCGCCGATGCCGCTAGTCCGCAATGTCGCCGCCTACATGAAATTCAATGAAAAACGTTTCGACGTTTTCATCTCGGAAGGCAAGTCCGAGGGCTTGACCGTGCGCAACGGGACCATCGCGATGACCGGCCTCGACAAGGTCGACCAGTACGCGGACATCGCATTGGCGGTCGACGGATCGTTCGGCGACCAGCTGGCGTATCTGGAGCACGAGCCGTTACGGTACGCATCGGCCATCGAGATCGACCCGAAGTCCACCAAGGGAACCGCGCAAACCCAGCTCAAGTTGAGATTCATCCTGGAGAAGGCCCTGACCCTCGATGGCGTCAAAGTCTCCGCGAAATCAAAGGTCACCGGCGTTTCCGCCGCCAAGGCGGTGTTGGGACGCGACATCAGCGACGGGAAACTGGATATCCGCGTCGACAAGAAAGGCATGGATCTGACCGGCGCGGTCGACATCGGCAGAATCCCGGCGACGCTGGTGTGGCGCGAGAATTTCGATGACAAGCGCAAATTCCGCCGCCGCTATCACGTCAGGGCCCGGATCACCGATACGCGGCAGCTCGCGGACCTGAATCCGAATCTGGGCCCGTTCACCGAGAAATTCATACGCGGCGAGCTCGACGCCGAAGTCGATTATACTATCTTCACCGACGACCGCCGCCGCCTCGATATCAAGACCGACATCACCGGCGCCGAACTGTTGGCCCCGGCGTTTGGCTGGAGCAAGAAACCCGGCATCGTCGGCGAAGCGAAGATAGCGATGGAGTTCAAGGGTGAGCGAATCACCGCCGTACCCAGTTTCACGGTCACCGCCGACGACCTCGATATCCAGGGCCGCGGGCACTATGGCGCCGGCAAGGGGGACCTGCAGCGCATCGACTTCGACCGCGTTGCCTACGGGCGCACGGACATCAAGGGCGCGTTGATCGCGCGTCCCGACGGCGGCTGGGACGCGGGATTCCACGGACCAAGTTTCGACATGTCCTCGATGTGGACGGACATCATCCGCGGCGGATCGGAGGAGGGCAAGGGCGACACATTCCGGCTTCCGTACCTGACATTGGCCGTCGAACTTGACCGCGTGTGGATCGGGTCAAGTCGGAGCGTCAATCGAATTTCTGGCACATTCGCGCACAAGGACGATCTATGGAGGACGATCCTTGTCAAGGGCGAGATCGGCGACAAGAGGCACTTCGAACTGAGCATCCGTCCGGGAGCCGACGGCAATCGTAACTTGGTCATGACATCGGCGGACGCTGGCGAGACCCTGAAACTGATGGACTATTTCGACAACATGGTCGGCGGCAGACTGGAGATCACCGGCAAATACAACGACTCGCTGCCGACCCACCCGCTGATCGGGCGACTTACGGTCAGCGATTACCGGGTCACCAACGCGCCGCTGTTGACCCACGTGCTCAGCATCATGGCGCTGACCGGCATCGTCGAGGCCATGCAAGGCAGCGGTCTAGCCTTCGGCACGCTCGACGTTCCGTTCGTGCTCGGCGACGGATGGCTGGAAATCAAAAACGCGAAAGCGGCCGGAGCGTCGCTGGGCTTCACGGCCTCGGGGACGGTCTACACCCACGCCGACGTGATCGACATCAACGGTACCGTGGTCCCGGCGTATGCCATCAACAGCGCCCTCGGGCGGCTGCCCGTCATCGGCGACATCTTTACCGGCGGCGAGAAGGGAGGCGGCGTATTCGCCGCCAATTTCGCCATGAGCGGCCCCGCCACCGACCCGAAGGTCACCGTCAATCCGCTGTCGGCGTTGACGCCGGGGATCTTCCGCAACGTCTTCGACATTTTCGGCCAGGCGGATTTCGGCACTTCCCGCCCGGGCGACACCGGCATTCAATAGGATTTGCGTTCGCGGATGACGGCGCGCCGCTAGATGGCGCGGACGAGGGCGTGGCGCTTCTTTCCCGCCGACAGCTTGATGGCGCCGCCGGCGCCGATGTCGTCGGCGGTGATCATCCGGGTCTCACTGGCGATCGGTGTGTCGTTGAGCCGCCCGCCGCCGCCCTTGATCAGCCGCCGCGCCGCGGCGTTGGACTGCGCGAGGCCGGCCTTCCTGAACAGCTCGAACGCCGGGATGCCGGCTTGCAGGGCCGCCCGCGCC
>JACPJY010000214.1 GCA_016187325.1 Rhodospirillales bacterium
GGCGGCCTTGGTCGCTTCAGTCTCGGCGTCCTTGCTGTCGGCGACCGCGGCGAGCAGCGCGCCGGCGTCGCCGCCCTTGGCCTTGGCGGCGCCGATCTCTTTCGCGAGCTTGTTGCGCTCGGCCTGGATTTCCTGCGCCCGCGTCAGGGCGTCGCGGCGCCGGGAGTCGAGCATGAGCAGCGCCTCGGCCTGCGGCTTCAGGCCGCGGCGCGCCATGCCGCGGTCGAATTCGTCAGGATTGTCGCGGATCCACTTGATATCGAACATCGCTGCCTTGCGTCACGCCGGCTTGTCGCCGCTGGTCTTGGTCTCGTCGTCGTCCCAGTTGGGTTTGCCGGCGGCCTTGCCTTCGTCGTTCTCTTCGTCTTCTTCTTCCCCTTCTTCTTCCTCGTCTTCTTCCTGCGGGCGCTCGCCGCGCTGGCGCTCGACGATCTTCACTGCCCAGATCGAGACCTCATAAAGCATCAGGGTCGGGATCGCCAGACCGATCTGGCTGATCACGTCGGGCGGCGTCAGGATGGCGGCGGCGATGAACGCCAGCACGACGGCGTAGCGGCGCTTCTCGGCCATGCCCTTCGACGTGATCATGCCGACCCGCGCCAGCAGCGTCATCACCACCGGCAGCTCGAAGACCAGCCCGAAGGCGAAGATCAGCCGCATCACCAGCGACAGGTACTGATCGACCTTGGCCTCCAGTTGGATCGGCAGCGCGCCGGGCCCGCCGACGGATTCGAAGCTGAGGAAGAACTTCCACGCCAACGGGAAGATCACGTAATAGACCAGCGCGCCGCCGAGGAAGAACAAGATCGGCGTCGCCACCAGGAACGGCGCGAAGGCACGTTTCTCGCGCTTATAGAGGCCGGGGGCGATGAACGCCCAGATTTGGATGGCGACGAACGGGAAGGCCAGGAACAACGCGGCGAACAGCGCCACCTTGATATAGGTGAAGAAGGCCTCGTGCAGCGCCGTGAAGATCAGCCGCCGCGGGCCGCCGGTCTTTTCGAGAATGTCGGCCAGCGGCTGGACCAGGAAGTTGTAGATGTCGGGAGCGAAGTAGTAGCAGACGAAAAACAGCACCAATATGGCGATGACCGAGTACAGAAGGCGCTGCCGGAGCTCGATCAGGTGATCGAGCAGCGGCATGGTTTTTTCGTCGAGGTCCCCCTTGGCCACGGCGCGTTACCCGGTTGCCTTGCGCGCCGGGTCGGGTTGCGGCGGCGTCCCGCCGGCGTCGCCGGCGGCCGGCGCCGACGGCGTCGGCGATTTGTCGGGCGCGGTGCTTTCCTTGAGATCCTCGGCCGCGTCGCTCAGCTGTTTCTGCACCGTCCGGTCCAGTTCGCCGGCGGGGTCGACGGTGGCCTCGATCTGCTTGGCGACGTCGCCGGTCGATTCGAGCTCCTTCTTCAGATCGTCGAGGTCCGCCTCGCGCGCCAATTCGTCGAGGCCGCCTTGCAGGTCGCGCGCCATCTCGCGGGCCTTGCGAACACCCCGCATGACGGTGCGCATGACTCGGGGCAGGTCCTTCGGCCCGATGACGATCAGCGCGACGACCGCGATGAGGAATAGTTCCTGCCAGCCGATGTCGAACATGGCAGATCAGAGCTCCTGGCGATGGACACGGTGAGCGGTGCGGGTCGGCGGGAGCAGCGATGGGATCGTCGTCGATGCCCGCTGGGGGGCCCGGTCAGCCTTGCGCGGCCTTGTCCTTTTTCGATTCAGGTTGGGCAACCTCGACCTGCTCCGTCTTGAGGGCCGGCTTGGCCCCGGCCGCCCCGGGCGTCCCAGCCGTTCCGGCCGCCCCGGGTGCGGCGGATTCGTCGTCTTCTTCCTTCATGCTTTTCTTGAAGGATTTTAGACCCTTTCCGAAATCGCCCATGAGACGGGAAATCTTGCCGCCGCCGCCGAACAAGATCAGGACCACGGCCAAGACCACCAGCCAGTGCCAAATACTGAACGTACCCATTTCGGTTTACTCACCTGGTTTTCAACGATTCGGTGGGGCGGATAATGGCAGAAAGGCTAGGCTGCCGCAATGCGTCGGGTGTCAACGGCTTCCGGCGCCGGATTCCGCGGCCCGCATCGCCGGGGCTGTGGTCGCCTTCGCTGTGCTCAGGGGCGTTCGCTGTCGCCGTCTTCCGGATCGAGAGGCTCGAGCATGTCCTTGAGCGAGCCCTCGGCGTCTTCCGCTTCGCCCCCGATCAACTCCAACTGCCCGTGGGGAGAGCCGTCGCTTTCTCCCTCGCCCTCGCCGGCCAAAGCTCCCTTGCCTTGGAACGCGCTGATCGCCGGGCCGGCGTCGAGAAGGCCCGCCGCCTTCAATTCCTCCATGCCGGGCAAATCACCCACGTCCTCGATGCCGAAATGGTCGAGAAAATTGTCGGTAGTGCCCCAGGTGACCGGCCGGCCGGGGGTCTGCCGCCGGCCCTTGGGCTGGATCCAGCCTGCCTGGAACAGCACGTCGAGGGTTCCCGGGCTCAAACCGACGCCGCGAATTTCCTCGATCTCGCCGCGGGTCACCGGCTGGTGGTAGGCGACGATGGCCAGCACCTCGACCGCCGCCCGCGACAGCTTGCGCGGGACTTTCACCTCGACGTTGAGTTGCTGCGCCAGATCCGGGGCCGTGCGGAAGGCCCACGACTTGCCGGCATGGATCAGGTTGACGCCGCGCTCGGCGTAGGTCGCCTGCAGCTCCTTCAGCAGGGTGGCGACGTCGACGCCTTCGGGCATGCGACTTGCCAGCGTCTTCTGGGAGATCGGTTCGGCGGAGGCGAACAGCATCGCCTCGAGAAGTCTCAAATGCCGGGGATCGGGTGCGTTCATACGTTGCCGCGCTCCAGTCTGTCGACGTTGTCGCCGCCGATGCTATCGCCGGCGGGCTTCAGGTAGATCGGTCCGAAGGGGCCGGACTGGCGCAACTTGATCTTGCCCTCGCGCACCAGTTCGAGGCTGGCGGCGAATGTGGCCGCCATCGCCGAGCGCGCGACCAAGCCCTTCATCACGCCCTCCGGCAGGAATTGCCACAGGCTCTCCCAGTCCGGCATCGAGCCGAGTAGGCTGCGAAACCGCTTCAGCGCGTCTTCGACCGTGTAGATGTCCCACGGCTGGATCAACAACGGGGTGCGGCTCTCGACGCGCCGCTTTTGGTCGCCATAGGCCTTCAGGAGATCGAACAGCGTCACTTCGTAGACCGGCGTGGCGAACGCGCGGAACGTCTCCGGCGCGCCGCGACGGAAGAATTCCCTGTTCAGTTGCGCCCGCGCCATCAACTTCTGTCCCGCGTCCTGCATCGCCTCCAGCCGCCGGAGTTGGAACGCCAGCGCCGCCGCCATCTCCTCGCCGGTGGGCTCGTCCTCCTCGCCGAGGTCCGGCAGCAACAGCCGCGACTTGAGATACGCCAGCCACGCCGCCATCACCAGGTAATCGGCGGCGAGCTCCAAATTGGCGCGCCGCGCATTGGCAACGAAGGCCAGATACTGATCGGCCAGCGCCAGGATCGAGATCCTGGTCAGGTCGAGCTTGTGCTCGCGGGCCAGCATCAACAACACGTCGATCGGCCCCTCGTAGCCGTCGAGGTCGACCACGAACGTCGCGCCGCCGGCGGCCTCGGACCGCTCGCGCAATTCGTCGAATGATTCGGCGTCTTCCATCAGGCTTCCTTGCGCCCCGGCCGATCAGCCATGGCCGGTGAGGGTAAAAACGACCTTCAAAAGATACTCCGTCGGCAATCCGACAAGCCACCAGAACACATCGAGGTCGAGCCCCAGTTTGCCACCGATCCAGGGCAGGATAAACACGCCGGCGAGAATAATCAGAATTCCCGCCCTTTCCAGCCGCGCAAGCGGCCTCGCCAGCGGCCCGGGCAATAGCCCGACCGCCACCCGACCGCCGTCCAAAGGGGGAATCGGCAGCATGTTGAACACGCAAAGCACCATGTTGATTCGCGCTGAATTGACCAGATTATGGCCGACCCACTGGTAGACGTCTCCCGACAGCAGCGGCAAGAGGTGCAAAAGCGCCGCCGACACGATCGCCAGCAGCATGTTCGACCCCGGCCCGGCGATCGCCACTAGAATCATGTCGCGGCGCGGATGCGGCAGGCGGGCGAAGTTGACCGGCACCGGCTTGGCGAATCCGAACATCATGCGGCCGCCCGACACCAGCAACAACAGCCCCGGCAACAGCACGGTGCCGAAGGGATCGATGTGCCGGAACGGGTTGAACGTCACCCGACCCAGCAGGTAGGCGGTGTCGTCGCCGAGCCGCCACGCGACCCAGCCGTGCGCGGCCTCGTGGAAGGTGACGGCGACCAGCACCGGGATCACCCACACCGAGACCGTGAACGCGATGTTGGCGGCGTCCATCATGCCATTGCGTTCGCGGTCATGATTTCATCGAGCCGCGCTTTCGCGGCGCCCCCGTCCCAAGGCCCGGGCTTGCGCCGCATCGCTTCGCCGCGCTGCAAGCGCGCCGCTGCGTCGCTGCGGAGCCGTCCGGCGCCGGCAGCGACGGCCCGCATCTCCGCTAACACGCCCGAGCAGTGCAACACCAGGTCGCAACCGGCGGCAAGGGCAGACGCCGCGCGTTTATCAAAGGGCCCCGTCAATGCCTTCATGCCGATGTCGTCCGATACCAGCACACCCTCGAAGCCAATGGCGCCGCGGATGGCCTTGGCGATCACCCGCGCCGACGTCGTCGCCGGGTGGTCGCGGTCCAGCGCCTCGTACACCACGTGCGCGGTCATCGCCCACGGCATCCCCCGCAGCGCCCGGAACGGCGCGAAGTCGACGGCCGCAAGGGTGCCCTCGTCCGCCGCGACCCGCGGCAGCGCCTGGTGGCTGTCGGCGCGCGCCCGGCCGTGGCCGGGAATGTGCTTGATCACCGGCAATATGCCGTGGGCGAGAAATCCTTCGCATGCCGCCGTCCCCAACGCCGCCACGGTTTGCGCGTCGCCGCCGAAGGCGCGGTCGCCAATGATCCGATGCGCATCCGGTTGCGGCACGTCGAGCACCGGCGCGCAATTGACGGTTATTCCGAGATCGGCGAGCTCTGCTGCGATCAGCCGCGCGTTCAATCTGACCGTTTCGACCGCCAACGCCTGGTCCCGTCGCGCCAGGGATGCGAACGCCGCTGCCGCCGGCGCCGCGCGCCAATGCGGCGGGTTCAGCCTTTGCACGCGGCCGCCTTCCTGGTCGATCAGTACCGGCGCGTCGGCGCAGCCGACGGCTTTTCGGAAGGCGGCGACCAATTTCCGCACCTGCTGCGGCTCGCGGCAATTGCGTGCGAACAAAATCAATCCGACCGGCCGCACGTCGGCGAAAAAGCGTTTTTCCGCCGCCGTCAGCGTGGTGCCCGAACAGCCGAAGATGGCCGCGGCCGGCGCGGCTTTTCCCATGCCGGCGGAAGAGCCGCCGCCGGATATGCCTGAGCGGGTCACGCGCGGGCCCCGTTACTGTCCGGGTTTGATGACCAGGCAGCCGACCTGACGTTTGGTCAGTTGCGAACACAGTTCGCGCGCCGCCGCTTCGTCAGCGATCGGACCGGCGCGCAGCCGATAGAAGACGCCCCTGGCTTGCCCAAGATCGGCCTTGGTCACGATCAGCCGCAGGTTGCCGAGCAGGTCCTGATTCTTGCTGCGCAGCTTCTCCCATTCGATTTCGGCGCCTTCCTGGGAACGCGCGGCGGCGAGCTGCACCACATAGGCGCGTCCGCTCGGCACTGGTGCCGGTGCAGCGGCTGGTGCGGCTGGCGGCGACGATGCAGGTGTCGTAGCGGCGGTGACAGCCTCCTTCGGCGACGCCGGGCTTTCGGGGACGTTCGGCTTTTCCGGCTCGGCTTTTGCTGGCGCCGGTTTCGGCGCTTCGGCTTTAGGCGTCTCGGTCTGCGCCGGACGCCGCGACATGGTCAATCCCGGCGATGACTTGGAAGCGGTCGGCGGCGCCGGCGGTGGCGGCGGCGGCGCCGGACGCTCGGCGGCCGCCACATCCTTTTCCGTCGGCACCTTCGCTACCGGCTTGATCGGCGGGCTCGGCGGTGGCTCGGCCGTCGCCGGCTTCCCTGCCGCGGGTGGCTGCGGCGCCGGCGTTGCGGTAGCGGGAGCCGGCCTCGGCAGCGGCTGCTCGGGAGGCGGCAACAAGCGCTCCGGTCCCCTGCCCTCGGCGTTGCCCTGGAGGCGGTCGTAGACCAACTTGTCACGGTCCGGCACCTCAAGCCCGCCCGGATTTTCGGGTCTCAACTTCACCGGCGTCGTCGCGGCTTTGATCAATGGAATGCCGGACTCGGCGCCACCCCAAAGCTGCTGCAGGCGTTCGCCGTAGTAATGCCAGCCGGCAGCGCCGCCCGCGGCCAGCACCAGGACGACGAACATCCGCAATCCCCAGCGCCGCTTCGGCAGCTCATGGGCTACGGGTTCGAATTCCAGGGCGTCCGACGCCGTGACCTTAATGTCCGACTTGCCGGGCGGCGCCATCAGCGAGTCTCCTTGCTGGCGGGCGAATCGGCCCCATTATATTGGATCGCTTGGATCGGCGTCATGCGGTTCTTGACTTGGGGCCGCACAGCCGATGGTGTTGGTCGATCGCGAATCGGTCGGTCATGCCGGCGACGTAGTCGGCGACCACTTGGGCGGTGGCAACGGTGCCGCCGCTCTCGGCGTTGCGGCGCCAGTCATCGGGCAGATGTTTTGGGTTTTCGAGTATCACCTTGAACAGGTTGCGGACCACCCAGCGGGCTTCCGCGGTCATGCGGTTGACGTGTTCGTGTCGATACATGTTGGCGAACAGAAAATCTTTTACCGCCCGGACATGGGCCTGCATCTCGGCTGAGAACGCCGCCACGGGCTGGCCGAGGCGGCGCACCGTATCGACGCGGTCGACTTTGGATTCCGCCAGACGTTTGCGGGTCTCTCGCAGCAGGTCGTCGACCATTGTTCCGATCAGGCGCCGGACCGCCTCGTGGATGCGGCGCGATTCATCGAGCCTTGGATACTCCTTGCGGATTTCGGTGAAGATCGGCCCGACCAGCGGCACGCCCTCGAGGTCGTCGACCGTGAACAGGCCGGCGCGGAGACCGTCATCGATATCGTGGTTGTTGTAGGCGACGTCGTCCGACAACGACGCCACCTGGGCCTCGGCACCGGCGTAGGTATCCAGCTCCAGGTCCTGATCGGAATTGTATTCGGCGACGGCGCGCGGCAACGGCCGATTTTTGCCTTTGCCGAGCAAAGGGCCATTGTGCTTGACCACCCCTTCCAGCGTCTCCCATGTCAGATTGAGGCCGTCGAAATCCGGATAGCGTCGTTCCAGCTTGGTGATGATGCTTAGCGATTGCGCGTTGTGGTCAAAACCGCCGTAAGGCGCCATCATCTCCTTCAACGCGTCCTCGCCGGCATGCCCGAACGGCGGATGGCCGAGATCGTGGGCGAGCGCCAGCGCCTCGCCCAAGTCCTCGTTCAGGCTCAACGACCGGCATACGGAGCGCGCGATCTGCGCCACCTCGAGCGTATGGGTCAGCCGGGTGCGGTAGTTGTCGCCTTCGTGGTTGACGAACACCTGCGTCTTGTATTCCAGCCGCCGGAAGGCGGCGGAATGGATGATGCGGTCGCGATCGCGCTGGTAACACCGGCGGGTGGCGCTTTCCGGTTCGTCATAGCGCCTGCCGCGGCTGGCCTCTTCGTGACACGCGTAAGGGGCCAAGCCGGGGGCCGATTTCAGCCTTTCCGTCATGGGCCCGAAAATACGCCCCGCCCCCAAGCCAAGCAACGGCGATATGGGCGTCGTAATCGGGCGACGGAAACAACCGCGACAGGGCGCGACGTGACGCCGACCGGATTTCCGGCGCCGCCATACCTTTTTTCGAAAAAGGCTGGTATATCAACGGAGAACCGATAACGACCCGGAGGAGGACGCCCGTGCTGGACATCAAACGCTTGAGCATCGCCGACGCGCAAATCCTGATCGAGGGGGCGAAGCGGAAGTCCGTCGCCATCGGCGTTCCGATGTGTGTCGCCGTCGTCGACGAATCGGGAAACCTGATCGCCTTCGAGCGTATGGACGGTGCCAAGGTGTTGAGCGTCGGCCTGTCCCAGGACAAGGCGTTCGCCGCCGCCGTGTCCAGGCGCCCGACGCACGAATACAACGAGATGTGCAAGCCCGGGAACCTGGCATTCGGCATCCACACCTCGTCGGGTGGACGGTTTTCCACCGTCGGCGGCGGCTTTCCGGTGGTGCTGGACAATACGGTCGTCGGCGGGATCGGGCTGTCCGGCGGCGCCGCCGAACAGGACATGGAGGTCGCCCGCGCCGCCATCGGCCATTTCCAGGGCCGGTAAGCCGGTTTGACAAACGCGGCCCGGTGACTACATAAGGTGGGCGTTGTTAACAGGAAATCACGCGATGCCCGAAGGCACCACCAGCGAAGCTCAGCCGGGTCTGACCATCACCGATTCGGCGGCCCGCCGCATCAAGCATCTCCGCGACGTCGAAGGCAACGCGGCGCTGATGCTTCGCGTCTCCGTCTCCGGCGGCGGCTGCTCGGGCTTCCAATACGGGTTCAGCCTCGACGACAAGGTCGCCGATGGCGACCTCACCTTCGAGCACGCCGGGGTGCGGGTCGTCATCGACGATGTGTCGCTCGGCCTGCTTAAAGGCTCGCAGGTTGATTTCCGCGAGGACCTCGGCGGCGCCTATTTCCAGGTCAGCAACCCGAACGCCACGTCTTCATGCGGTTGCGGGGCGTCGTTCTCCATCTGACGCGAGGTTTCGTTATGTGATAGGAACAAGGCTCGCGCCGACCGCGGGCCTTTTGTTTTGCGGGGGAACGTCCGTCGTGAAGATCGCCACCTGGAACGTCAATTCGATCAAGGCTCGGCTGCCGCGGGTGCTGGAATGGCTGGCCGCCTTCCAGCCCGACGTGGTGCTGCTGCAGGAAATAAAGACCACGGAGGAGGCGTTTCCGGCGCTCGAGATCGGCGATCTCGGCTACAACGTCGCGGTCGCCGGCCAGAAGACCTACAACGGCGTCGCGATACTCTCGAAATCGCCGATCGAGGTCGAATTGACGGCGCTGCCCGGCGACGACAAGGACGATCAAGCTCGCTATATCGAGGCGCTGATCACCGGCAAGGAAAAAAGTGTGGTGCGGGTGGCGTCGATCTATCTGCCCAACGGCAACCCGGCCTATGACGATTCCGGCA
>JACPJY010000215.1 GCA_016187325.1 Rhodospirillales bacterium
ACGTATGAATGGCCACCCCGGCGACGCAATTCACGCTCAATTCTCCCCTGGTTCCTTGACCGCCTGCTCGGCGGCGAAGGCGGCGGCGAAGGTTTCGAACGCGCCGGCGTTGATCGCCTGACGCATCGCCGCCATCAGGTCCTGGTAGTAATGCAGGTTGTGCCAAGTCAGCAGCATCGGACCCAGCATCTCCTTGGCCATCACCAGGTGGTGCAGATAGGCCCGGCTGTAGCCCTTGCAGGTCGGGCAGGCGCAGGCGTCGTCGAGCGGCCCCGGATCCTTGCGGTGGCGGGCGTTGCGCAGGTTGAGCGTGCCGGCGCGGGTGAACGCCTGGTCGGTGCGTCCCGAGCGGGTCGGCAGCACGCAGTCGAACATGTCGATGCCGCGCCCCACCGCGCCGACCAGGTCGGCCGGCTTGCCGACGCCCATCAGGTAGCGCGGCCGATCCTCGGGCAGCCACGGCACCGTGCGCTCGACCACCTTGAGCATCGCCTTCTGGCCCTCGCCGACGGAAAGACCGCCGATGGCGTAGCCGTCGAAGCCGAGCCGCACCAGCGTCTCCGCCGACTCGGCCCGGAGATGCGCGTAGACGCCGCCCTGGACGATGCCGAACAGGCCATGGCCGTCGCGTTCCCGGTAGGCCTGCTTGCAGCGCCCGGCCCAGCGCATGGAGAGCCGCATGGATTGGGCGACCTCGTCCTCGCTGGCCGCGAGCGGCGTGCATTCGTCGAGCACCATGGCGACGTCGCCGCCGAGAAGTGCCTGGATCTCGACCGCGCGCTCCGGCGTCAGCCGGTGCAGGGCGCCGTCGAGGTGCGAGCGGAACTCGACCCCGTCCTCGTCGAGCTCGCGCAGCTTGGCCAGCGACCACACCTGGAAGCCGCCGGAATCGGTGAGGATCGGCCCCGGCCAGTTCATGAACGCGTGCAGCCCGCCCAATTCCGCGATCAGCTCCGGACCGGGGCGCAACATCAGGTGATAGGTGTTGGCGAGGATGCACTGGGCGCCGGTCGCCTGCACCGCCTCCGGGGTCATCGCCTTGACCGTCGCGGCGGTGCCGACCGGCATGAAGGCGGGCGTATCGATCGGCCCGTGCGCCGTCATCAGGCTGCCGGTGCGGGCCGTGCCGTCGGTGGACAGGATCTCGAACGCCAGCGCGCTCATCCGCCGCCCGTCCCGTCCGGCGTCCGCTCCAGCCAGCAGGCGTCGCCGTAGGAGTAGAACCGGTAGCCCTGGCGCTTTGCGTGGTCGGAGGCCGCCGTCATCCGCTCCAGCCCGGCGAATGCCGCGACCAGCATGAACAGCGTCGAACGCAGGCGTCGCCGTAGGAGTAGAACCGGTAGCCCTGGCGCTTGGCGTGGTCGTAGGCCGCCGTCATCCGTGCGAGCCCGGCGAACGCCGCGACCAGCATGAACAGCGTCGACCGCGGCAGGTGGAAATTGGTGAGCAGCGCATCGACGATCCTAAACCGGTAGCCGGGGGTGATGAAGATGTCAGTGTCGCCGCGAAAAGGTTTCAGCCGACCGTCGGCGCTGGCGGCGGTCTCCAGGAGCCTGAGCGCCGTCGAACCGACGGCGACGACGCGCCCGCCACGCGCCCTCGCGGCATTGACGGCGGCCGCGGCCTGGTCGCCGATCTCGCCCCATTCGGCGTGCATGCGGTGATCGCGGGTGTCGGCGGCCTTGACCGGCAGGAAGGTGCCGGCGCCGACGTGCAGCGTCAGCCGCGCCACGGTCACGCCCCGATCCGCGATGGCCGCGAGCAGGGCCGGGGTGAAGTGCAGCCCGGCGGTCGGCGCCGCCACCGCCCCCGGCCGCGCCGCGAACAGGGTCTGGTAATCGTCGCGGTCCCTGGCGTCGCCGGTGGGTGGGCGCTTGATGTAGGGCGGCAGCGGCATGATGCCGTGGGCCTCCAATGCCGCCGCCAGCGCGTCGCCGGCGAGCGGGAAGCGCAGCGTCACTTGGCCGCCGTCGGCTTTGGCCGCAACCTCGGCCGAAAGCCCGGCGGCGAACGACAGCCGTTCGCCGGACTTCAGCTTGCCGGCCGGCTTGGCCAGCGCCTGCCACGCGCCGTTGCCCTCGGGCTTGATCAGCGTCACCTCGACGTGGCCGCCGCCGGAACGCTTGCCAGCGAGGCGCGCCGGGATGACGCGGGTATCGTTGACGACCATGACGTCGCCGGGAGCGAGCAGGCTCGGGAGATCGCGGACGCCGAGATCGATGAACTCGCGGCCGACCGCCAACAGCCTCGCCGAATCGCGGGGCACCGCCGGCCGCTGGGCGATCAACCGCGGCGGCAGCTCGAAGTCGAAATCGGAAACCCGCATGGCGAAAACCCTCGCCGGCCGACGGGCCGGGCGGCGGGACCCTACAGAAAGACGCGGCAAAGGACAAACCGGACGCGGGCGCTCGGGCCGCGCCGAATCTCCACGGACGGGCATCGGGCCCGCGGGCGGACCGGCCGGTCCGGAAGCGGTGGGGCTCTATTTCTCGATGAGTTCGAGGTCGACGGCCGAGGTTCTTCCATCCTCGCCAGTGGACAGCTCGTACTTGACCTTCTGGCCTTCGAAAAGGCCGGGCAGCCCCGCCGCCTCGACGGCGGTGACGTGCACGAAGATATCCTTGTCGCCCTGTTCCGGTTCGATGAAGCCGAACCGCTTCGTCGGATTGAACCACTTAACGGTGCCAGTGGGCATTGACTTTCCTTTCAGGACTTCGCACGACGATAATCGACGACTGGTATATCGTGCGGGCAGGCACCCGCCGCAATACCCCCGTCACAGGTGGCGAAACGCTTCCCAGGCCGAACGAAAGTCCAACACGTCGCGGACTCCTTTCGTGGTTGGAGTCCCTGGAATGTTAGAGACTTTTCGTGATCCGGTAAAGAATGGCCCGCGGGAGGCGCGCCGGCCAAGCGTCTTTCCGGCCGCGCCGCGGCCGCCGGTCACTCGGGGCCGAACAACAGCTCGAGACGGGCGATCTCGGCGGAATCGATATGGATGCGGGTCGCCCGCTCGGCGGCGTCCGGGTCGCGCCGCCGGATCGCCTCGGCGATCCTTTGGTGCTCCTGGCGCGCTTGGTCGGGCCGCCCCGGCACCTCGTAGGTGGTGGGCTTCAGGAGCGCCAGCGAATCCGAGAGCGCGTTCAGCGCCTGCATCAGGTAGCGGTTGTGGGCGGCGCGATAAAGCGCCTGGTGGAACTGTCGATTGATGCGGGCGCGGCGCTTGACGTTGTCGGCCGCCGCCGCGTCCTGATCCAGAAGCTCGAAGAACACCGCGATCTCGGCCTCGCTGGCGTGCTTGGCCGCC
>JACPJY010000216.1 GCA_016187325.1 Rhodospirillales bacterium
CGGGTCTACCGCGTCGAAAAAGGCGGCCGGGTGCGTCTCCGGCTGATCAATGCGGCGACGGCGACGCATTTTTGGATCGACCTCGACCGTCTTCACGGCCGTCTGGTCGCCGTCGACGGCATTCCGGTACTGCCGATGGAAGGCCGCCGCTTCGAATTCGCCATCGCGCAGCGGCTCGACATTCTCCTGGAGTTGCCGGCGGAGGAGGGCGCTTGGCCGGTGTTCGCGGTGCGCGAGGGCGACGTCAAGCGCACCGGCTTCGTGCTGGCAACCAAGAACGGCCGCATCGCCCGGCAGTCCGGGGAGGCTCATGACAAGGCGGACCCCATCGGGCTCGGGCTCGAGCGGCGCCTACAGGCAGCGGCACCATTGCCGGCCCGCACCGCCGACCGCCGGCATACCCTGACGTTCACCGAGGCGCCGGGCTACGTGTGGATGCTCAACGGCCGGGTGCATGGCGAGCACGCGCCGCTGGCGGTGCGCCGAGGAGAACGCGTCGAGATCACCTTCATCGACCAAACTACGATGGCGCATCCCATGCACCTGCACGGCCATCCGTTCCAGGTCGTCGCCATCGACGGCCATCGCATCGCCGGCGCCGTGCGCGACACGGTGCTGGTGCCGAACCGGGGCCGCGTCACCATTGCCTTCGATGCGGTCAATCCCGGCAAATGGGCGTTGCACTGCCACCAGCTTTACCACATGGCCGGCGGCATGATGACGACGGTGGAGTACGAGATATGAACGGGCGCGACCACCGATCCGACGAACCGAACGGCAACGACGAGGGCAGACGGCCCTTCCTCAAGACGCCGGCGGGGTTTGCGCTGTGCGTGTTCCTGGCCATCGGTGCAGTCTTCCTGTGGCTCGAGCACCGCGCCCATGTATTCGGGGCGCTGCCGCTGATATTGCCGCTCCTGATCTGCGTCGGGATGCATTTCTTCATGCACCGGGGTCACGGCGGCCATGGCGGCAACGGAGGGCGCCATGAACGCTGAGGCACCGGCCTACGGTCTGTGGCTGCTGGTGGCCATCAACTCCGCCGTCTTCATCCTGTTCGCGTTCAGCTTCTTCAAGCCGAGGACGCGGCGCGATTGGCGCTCGTTCAGCGCCTTCTCCGCCTTCATCGTGGCGCTGTTCGTCGAGATGTACGGCTTCCCGCTGACGCTCTACCTGCTTGCCGGATATGCGGGAAACAGATTCCCGGCGCTGGACCCGCTATCCCACGACGCCGGGCACATCTGGCCGGCCGTGTTCGGCTGGACCATGGACCCGCACCTGAGCCCGTTCCACCTCTTGAGCTTCGTCCTCATCGCCGGCGGCTTCATCCTGATCGCCGCTGCCTGGCCGGTGCTCTACGAGGCGCAGCGTAAGGAACGCCTGGCGACCAGCGGCCCCTACGCCCGGCTGCGGCACCCGCAGTACGCGGGCTTCGCGCTGGTCATGATCGGCTTCTTCCTGCAGTGGCCGACGTTGGTGACGGCGCTGATGCTGCCCGTTCTGCTGATCATGTATGGACGGCTGGCGAGGCGTGAAGAGCGCGAAGCGGAAGCGCAATTCGGTGACGCCTACCGGCGTTACGCGGCGCGGGTGCCGGCGTTCATTCCGCGCCTCCACGTCGCAGCTGGCGATGCCGGTTGATGGATTCCACATCTTTGAAAGGAAAGTGACCATGAAACCCTATCTGAAAAATCTTGCCCTCGCCGTGGCGCTTGCCGCCGCGGCGGTGCTTGCAGTGAATCCCGCAAGCTCAATCGCCAACTACCATATCGCGACACCCCCGGCCCCGGCATCGGCCACTCTGTCCGAAGCCACCGTCAAGGCCCTGCAGGAGGCGCTCAACAAGCAAGGCATTGCCGTCAAGGCTGATGGCGTCCTCAACGACGAAACCAAGGCGGCGATCCGCAAGTACCAGTCCCAGCACCACCTGCCGGTGACCGGCGAGCCGGACAAGGCGACACTCGACAAGCTCGGCGTCGCGCTCGGCAAGAGCGGCGAAGCGCCGGCCGTTCCGGCCGCGCCGGGGAAAGGGCAACCCGGCTCGGGCCAAGGAATGATGATGGGCCCGGGTCAAGGGATGATGGGGTCCGGCCAGGGCATGATGGGGCCGGGGCATGGCATGATGGGTGGCGGTCAACCCGGCTCCGGCGGTGGCATGTCCCCCGGCCAGGGCATGCCCCAGGGCACACCGAAGCAATAGATAGAGTGTCCCCGACGCCAAAACCCGTGGCGCCGGTCACGGCGCCGCGGGCGGCGCTTTCTCGGCGCGGGGCTTGTTTGGCGTCACGGTCGCCACTTCGTCGAGGCGGATTTCCTCGAGCCGGCGGCTGATGCAGTCGGGCGGGATGCCGAGCCCGGCCAGCAGACGGCCGCCGAGGGTGAGGCTGGCCTCGGTGGCTTCCGGCACCGGGTCGGTGACGCCGAGCTTCACCAGCTCGGCGGCGTGACCGGCGTCGCGGGCGCGCGCGAACACCGGCAGTTGCGGCCACGCGCGGCGCGCCACGTCGACCGCCAGACGGGTACTGCGCGGATCGTCGAGGGTCATCACCAGCGCCAGGGCGCGGTCGGCGCCGGCGCGGCGCAGAATCTTCGTCCGGTCGGCGCGCCCGAACAGAACCGGCCGGCCCAGCTTGCGGTGCTCGGCCACCAGGTCCGGGTTGCGGTCGAGCGCCACCCACGGGATGTGGTCGGTGTCGAGAAGCTGCGCGATGACGCGGCCGACCCGCCCGTAGCCGGCGATGATGACATGGCCTTCCTGCGGCGTCTCCACCGCGACGGCGGCGGCGCCGGCCGGCGCGCGGGCGGTGATCCAGGCGCCGGCGCGCTTGCCGATGACGGCGGCCGCCGGCGTCACCAGCATGCTGAGGCTGGTGACGATCAGCATGAAGCGGCCGGGGTCTGGTGGGATGACGCCGCTGGCCATGCCGAGGCCGACGATCACGAACGCGAACTCGCCGCCCTGGCCGAGCAGCAGCCCGGCCTCGAAAGCGGTCCCGCGCGGCACCCCGATCGCCAGGCACAGCGCCGTCGTGATCGCTGCCTTGATCGCGAACAGGCCGACCACCGAAGCCGGAATCCAGAACGGCTCCGCCGCCGCGACGCGGAGATCGACGCCCATGCCGACGGTGATGAAGAACAGGCCCATCAGCAGCCCCTTGAACGGCTCGATGTCGACCTCGATCTCGTGCGCGTACTCGGTCTCCGCCAGTAGCAGCCCGGCCAGGAACGCGCCGAGCGTCATCGACAGTCCGGCTGCTGCGGTGAGCGCCGCGGTGCTGATGACCACCAGCAGCGTCATCGCCATGAACAGCTCGCGCGAATGCGCCGCGGCGGCGCCGCGGAACAGCGGCCGCACCAGGTAATGGCCGGCCAGTACGATGACGCCGACGACCACCACCGCCTTCACGGCCGCCCACAGCAGCGGCACGGTGAGGCCGGTATCCTTGGCGGCGCCGAGCACGCCAATCAGCACCAGCACCGGCACCACGGCGAGGTCCTGGAACAGCAGGATCGAGAAGCTCGACCGGCCGAGCGTGGTGCCGATCTCGCGGCGGTCGGTGAGGATTTGCATCACCATGGCGGTCGACGACAACGCGAAGCCGGCGCCGAGCAGGATCGCCACCTTGGGCGCGTTGCCCCAGCCCCAGGCGATCAGCCCGATGATCGTCGCCGTCGCCGCCACCTGCAGGGTGCCGAGCCCGAACACCAGCCGCCGCATCGCCCACAGCCGCTTCGGCGACAGCTCCAAGCCGATCATGAACATCAGGAACACCACCCCGAGGTCGGCCAGGAACCGGGCCCCTTCGAGGTCGGTGATGGTGGCGTAGCCGAGCATCGGAAACCGCTCCGCCAACAGCCCTAGGCCATAGGGCCCGATCACCACGCCGGCCAGCAGGTAGCCGAGGATCGGCGCGATCTTGAGCCGGTGCATGACCGGCACCGCGATGCCGGCGGCGACCAGGAACACGACCACTTCCTGAAGGTGGGGAAATCCGAGGGGTTCGGTCATGGCGGGGGAAAGCCCTGTGGATTGGCGCCGCCGGATAGTCTAGGGGAGAGTCGGCTCGGGCGCAAAATCCGGTCCACCCGGCAGCGCAAAACCGACGACCCTACCGAAGATCGTCATCGCCCGGGCGGAGTGTTCAGACCGGGGACATAGGTGACAGGTGTTCGGAGACATGGTTGACACTTCGAGGCATGGAACAGGCATTAGGGGGCCGACATGCCGTGGCGAGAGAGGTCGATCATGGAACAACGCATGGAGTTCGTAGCCTTGGCCCGGCAGCCCGGGGCGAACCGGCGCGAGCTGTGCCGGCGCTTCGGTATCAGCGCCGAGACCGGATATAAATGGCTGCACCGGGCCAAGGACGGTGGGCCGGATTGGGCGCGGGATCGATCGCGCCGGCCGCACGCTAGTCCGGCGCGCAGCGCCGCCGGGCTCGAAGCGGCAGTGCTCGCGGTTCGCGACCGGCATCCGGCCTGGGGGGCGCGCAAGATCCAGCGCTGCTTGGCGCGCCGCGGCGTGGCGGAGCCGCCGGCAGCGTCGACGGTCCATGCGATTCTGGTACGCCACGGTCGCGTGACGGCGCCGGTCCCCGGCGCCGCGGCCCTGCGCTTCGAGCATCCGGCGCCGAACCTGCTGTGGCAGATGGACTTCAAGGGGCACTTCCCATTGCGCGACGAGCGGCGTTGCCACCCGCTGACGGTGCTGGACGATCACTCGCGTTACGCGCTCTGCCTGGAGGCCTGCACGAACGAGCAGACGGAGACGGTGCGGCATCGGCTGGAATGCACGTTCCGGCGCTATGGCCTGCCGGCCGCCTTTCTGGTCGACAACGGCTCGCCCTGGGGCGACGGCCCGGCGCAGCGTTGGACCCGGCTCGGCGTGTGGCTACTCAAGCTCGGCATCGAGGTCATGCACAGCCGGCCCTATCATCCGCAGAGCCGCGGCAAGAACGAGCGCTTCCATCGGACGCTCAAGGCCGAGGTGCTGGCGTTGAGGAACTTCCGCAGCTTCGAGGAGGTCCAGCGCGCCTTCGATCGCTGGCGCCGGCTTTACAACCTGGAACGGCCGCACGAGGCGCTCGGCCAGAACGTCCCGGCGAGCCGCTACCGCCCCAGCCCGCGGCCGATGCCCGAGACAATACCCGAGCCGGCGTACGACACCGGCGACATCGTCCGCTCGGTCGGCACGACCAAGTCCTATGTCAGCTTCAAGGGAGGACTGTGGCGTGTCCCACAAGCCTTTGTCGGCGAGAAGGTTGCGCTCAGGCCGCTCGATCCCGACGGAACCTACGGCGTATTCTTCGGCGCCCACCAGATCGCAACCATCGACTTGAACCAGCCCCAGGCCGACAGGCAATAATGTGTCAACCATGTCCCCGAACGGACGTCAACTATGTCTCCGGGCTATACACGTAGTCCGGGCGATCCAGGGGCCTTCATGCTGGATGCCCCGGGCTTCGCCGGGGCATGACGGCCTGTCTTTGTAACGGGCGGCGCTTTGCGCCGCCAAGGACAGTCCTCTCTTCTCTGTGCCTCTGTGTCTCTGTGGTTAACAAACCCGGCGGTTGCGGCGGTGCCTGGGCCTGGGCTATCCTTAAGGGTTACCGGTTTTTTGCCTTAACGGTGGGGACCCATGGCAGAAATCCCGGCCTTGACGGCTGCGCGCGCGTTCGCGCTGCAAGGCGATGCCCGCATCCAGCGCGAGCAGCAGGATGAGGCGCGGGCGCGCCTCGAGTTGGCGCGCCAGCAGGAGATCGACGCCCGCAACCGCGCCGGCGCCGAGCAGCTGGCCCGGCAACAGCAGCAGCTCGAGACGCTGCGCAATGACCTCCGCCTCGCCGACGAGAACCGCCGCTTCTTCCGCGCCCAGGAGGATCTGCGCGCCTTCAACGACCTCGACCAGCGGCTGCTCCTGGCCGACAGGCAGGCCACCGAGAACAACCTCGAGGCCCGCGCGCTGCGCGCCTTCGAGGACGAGGCGCCGCCGCTGCCGGCGCGCGAGCCGGTCGTCGGCGGCCAGACCGCCGACGAGATCGCCGCCGGGTTGGCGGTGGATCCGGCCGAGATCGACCGCGAAATCGCCTTCCAGGCGCTCGAGGACGAGCGCGCCCAACGCCTCGCCGAGCGCCGCGACGCCCAACGCGACGCCGCCATCCAGCAGCGCATCGATCTCGAGATCGCGTCCGACCGCATCTCCACCGCCGCCCCCCAGCCAGGGCTGGCGCGCGGCAGCATCGTCGACGTGTTCAGCTGAGTCAGCCCTGAAGGTATTTGGACCACAGAGAAACAGAGACGGAGAGAAGAAGAATTATCCTTAGCGGCGCAACGCGCCGCATTTTTTATCTTCTCTGTGTCTCTGTGCCTCTGTGGTGAATGTTTATTCGGCGCGGCGGACCGGCATGCGGCGGCCGGCGGCCACCGTCGCCACCACCGCGACCGCGAACGCCAGCGTCGTCGCGTCGACCGTCTCGCCCGCCAGCAGCGCCGCGAAGCCGAGCGTCATGAACAGCTGCAGCAGCTGCACCTGGCTGACCCGGGCGACGCCGCCGATGGCGAGGCCGCGGTTCCAGGCGAAGAAGCCGATCAGCTGGCTGAACAGCGCCACGTAGAGGAACGCCGCCCACGCGGTCGCCGGCGCGTCCCAGGCGACCGCCGGCAGCACCCACAGCACCGGCGGCACGACGACGGGCAGAGTCACCACCAGCGCCCAGCAGATCACCTGCCAGCCGCCGATGTGCCTGGAGAGCTCGCCGCCGATGGCGTAGCCGGTGCCGGCGCTGACGACGGCGGCGAGCAGCCACAGGTCGGCCGCCTGCAACGCGCCGGCGCCTTGCAGCGCCGCGAAGCCGACCACCAGCGCGCTGCCCAGCAATGCCAGCAGCCAGAAGCCGAGGCTCGGCCGCTCGCCGCAGAAGAGGGCCCCGGCGGCCGAGGTGGCGAGCGGCAGCACGCCGAGCACGACGCCGCCGTGGGTGGCCGGCACGCTCTCCATGGCGATCGAGGCGAACAGCGGGAAGCCGACGACGACGCCGAGCCCGACCACCAGCAGCCTTTTCCAATGCCGGCGCGGCCACGGCTGGCGGGTGACGGTGAGGATGACGGCGGCGACCGCGGCGGCGACGATGGCGCGCCCGAGCCCGACAGTCACCGCGTCGAAGCCGGTGAGCGCGATGCGCGTCGCCGGCAGGGTGACGCTGAAGATGGCGACGCCGACGAAGCCCAGACTTAAGCCCTTGATGTCGTCGCTCATGGAACGGTCGATCCGGCCCGATGGTGTCTCGACCACAGAGACACAGAGGCGGAGAGAAGAAGAATTATCCTTAGCGGCGCAAAGCGCCGTATTCTTCTTTGCTTCTCTGTGTCTCGCCGTCTCTGTGGTGAAAAGGTGCGGCTGAGCCGACCGCGCCTCAGCGCGAGTAGAACTCGACCACCAGGTGCGGTTCCATCTGCACCGGATAGGGCACGTCGGCGAACTTCGGTACCTTCTTGAAGGTGCCCTGCATCTTCTTGAAGTTGACTTCCAGGTAGTCCGGCACGTCGCGCTCGGCGCTCTCGATGGCGAGCAGCACCAGCGGCATCTGGCGCGACTTTTCCTTGACCTCGACGACGTCGCCTTCCTTGACCAGGTAGCTCGGGATGTTGACGCGCTTGCCGTTGACCTTGACGTGGCCGTGGTTGACGAACTGGCGGGCCGAGAACACCGTCGGCACGAACTTCATGCGGTAGACCACCGCGTCCAGCCGGCGCTCCAAAAGCCCGATCAGAAACTCCGACGTGTCGCCGCGCTTGCGCGAGGCTTCCAGGTAGTAGCGGCGGAACTGGCGCTCGGTGATGTTGCCGTAGTAGCCCTTCAGCTTCTGCTTGGCGTGGAGCTGCATGCCGAAGTCGGAGGGCTTGCGGCCGCGCCGCTGGCCGTGCTGGCCGGGGCCGTATTCGCGGGTGTTGACGGGGCTCTTCGGCCGGCCCCACAGATTGACGCCGAGGCGGCGGTTGATCTTGTATTTGGAACGCTGACGTTTGCTCATGGTCTCAAAAATCCCTCGTTGATCCGGGTGGTATTGTTGTCCCGGTAGCCCTCCTTCGCACCCTGCGGGAGCTTCGGAGGGCTTACGCCCGCCGAGGCCTTGGCGAAGGCGGGGGGGCCGGGCGCCATCGTCCGCCCTTGCCCGCGTTCCCGGGAATGAAGCGGCGGCAGTATACTGAGCGAGCGGCGGATGTCAAAGCAAGCCGGCGGCGGGTTTCCCCACCTCTCCCCGACCCTCTCCGCCCCCCAATGGCCAATGGGGGCAGAGAGGAGGAGCGACAGAGATGGATCGACCCTCTCCGCCCTTCAGGGGGAGAGGGGGGCGGGCGTGGCGGGCCCGGTGAGGTGGGGAAACGGGCCGCCTTAAACCGGATCCAGCTCGGTGTCGATAATTGGGCGGGAACGCGCGGCCGTTCTTCTGCAGCTCGACGTTGGTCGGCTGCTGCGGATGGCGCAGCGGGCTGATCCCCGACTCGCCCGGCAGCCGGTGGCCTTTCTTGAGATTACACGGCTCGCAGGCGGTGACGACGTTGCTCCACACCGTGCGCCCGCCCTTCGAGCGCGGCACGATGTGATCGAAGGTCAGCGCCTCGGTCGGGTAGTGGTGGCCGCAGTACTGGCACGAGAAGGCGTCGCGCAGGAACACGTTGAAGCGGGTGAACGCCGGCCGCCGGTTCATCGGCACGTACTGCTTGAGCGAGATGACGCTCGGCAGCCGGATCTCGCGGCTGGGCGAGTGCACCGCGCGGTCGTACTCGGAGACCACGGTGACGCGCTCCAGGAACACCGCCTTCACGGTGTCCTGCCACGACCACAAGGACAGCGGAAAATAGCTCAACGGCCGGAAATCGGCGTTGAGCACCAGGGCGGGAAAATTCTCGACGGCGGTGGTCACGTTTATTGTCCTCAAAACCCTCCCGGGGCCGGCGCCGGCGAGCATACACTATGGCGCGATTCCTTGACAAACCGGGCCGCCGTCATGCCTATAAAGGGCCTGTAAGGGGCCAAAAACCGGGCCGCCGGCGCCGCCTCGGCGGCCGGGGCGGACGTTCGACAAACACCACACCAACGAGGGGGGACTACCTTGGAATTGATACAGTGGCTGACGCTCGCCGTGTTCGCGGTGACGATCCTCACCGTCGTCATCAACAAGCTCGACAGCACCGCCGCCGCCCTGGTCGGCGTCGTGGTCATGGTGTGGATGGGCGCCATGACCGAGACCGAGGCGTTTTTGCTGGTCGATTGGAACGTGATGGCGATCCTGGTCAGCATCTGGATGATCGCCGGCTACTTCGGCAAGTCGGGCGTGCCGAGCTGGCTGTCGGTGCAGGCGCTGAAGCTCTCCGGCGGCCGGCCGGGGCTGCTGGTTATGATCCTCTCCATGCTGGCCGGCGTCATCTCGATGTTCGTCGACAACGTGGTCACCATCCTGATGATGGCGCCGGTGGCGTTGCCGCTCGCCCGCGCGCTGAAGATTCCGGTGACGCCGCTGGTCCTGATGATCGGGCTCAGCGCCAACTTCATGGGCACCGCGCTGCTGTTGGGCGACCTGCCGCCGCAGATGCTGCACAGCGTGTCGGGCGCCGAGTTCGGCGACTTCATCTGGCAGCACGGCCGGCCGTCGTCGTTCATCATCCTGATGGTGACGTTCGTCATCACCCTCGCCTTCATGTACGTCTACGGCTTCCGCGGCGCCGGCAGCCGCAAGTCGGTCGCCGAAGCCGGCATCGAGGCCAAGATCCCGGACCCGCTGTTCGCCACCATCGCCGTCGGCATGTTCCTCGTGACCGTGTTCGGCATGGCGATGCGCGAATACCTCGACGTCAAGCTCGGCTTCATCGCCATGACCGGCGCCATCGCCCTCGTCCTCATCGTCGAGGCGATGGGCGAGCGGCTGCAGGCGCCATCGTTCGAAGACATCCTGCAGGGCCTCGACTTCCGCGCCATCTTCTTCTATATCGCGCTGTTCGCCCTCGTCGGCGGGCTCGAGAAGGCGCATATCCTGGAGCTGTTCGCCGAGAGCCTGAAGCCGCTGTTCGCCCACAACTACGCGCTCGGCGCCACCATCCTCTACTGGGTGACCATACCCATCGTCGGCCTGGTGGAGCACGGCGCCTACATCCTGACCTTCCTCTACCCCATCCGCGACTTGGGCGGCGCCGGGGTGCCGACGTGGCCGCTGTGGTGGATGGTCCTGTGGTCGGGCACGCTCGGCAGCAACCTCACCA
>JACPJY010000179.1 GCA_016187325.1 Rhodospirillales bacterium
CCTGCAACTCCTCAACGCCATCGACCGGCAAACTGGCCAGGTGATCCCGTTCGGCGACGACATCCAGCCGCTGATCGAGGCGCTCGCCTCGCAGGCCGCCGTGGCGCTCGACAACAAGCAATTGCTGGACGCGCAGAAGCTTCTCCTTGATTCTTTCATCGAGCTGATCGCGTCGGCGATCGACGCCAAGTCGCCCTACACCGGCGGCCACTGCCAGCGGGTGCCCGAACTGACGAAGATGCTGGCGAAGGCCGCGTGCGACGCCAACAAGGGGCCGTTCGCCGATTTCGACCTCAACGAAGAGCAATGGTACGAACTGCACATCGCGGCGTGGCTTCACGATTGCGGCAAGGTGACGACGCCGGAATACGTGGTCGACAAGGCGACCAAGCTGGAAACCATCTACGACCGCGTCCACGAAATCCGCACCCGCTTCGAAGTCGTCAAGCGCGATGCGGAAATCGAGTACCTGAAGGCGCTCATCGAGGGCAAGGACGACCCCGAGAAGCTGCGCGCCAAGCTGGACGAGCGGCTCAAGAAGTTGGACGACGACTATGCGTTCATCGCCCAGTCGAACGTCGGCGGCGAATTCATGGCCCCGGAAAAGATCGAGCGGGTCAAGGAAATCGCCAAGATTCAGTGGAAACGGACGCTCGACGACCGGATCGGTATTGCGCATGAGGAGAAGAAGCGCAAGGACCGCCTGCCGCCGCCGAAACTGCCGGTGGTCGAAAACCTTTTGAGCGACCGCGAAGATCACGTCATCTACCGCGAGGAGGCGGAGCCTGCCGCCGCGACGGACAACGAATTCGGATTCAAGCTCGACGTGCCGGAGCACAAGTTCAATCTCGGCGAGGTCTACAACCTGTGCATCGCCCGCGGAACACTGACGGCCGAGGAACGCTTCAAGATCAACGACCACATCGTGCAGACCATCATCATGCTGCAGCAGCTGCCGTTCCCGAAGCACCTGAGGCGGGTTCCCGAATACGCCGGCGGCCATCACGAGAAGATGGACGGAACCGGCTATCCGAAGAAGCTCAACAAGAGCAACATGTCGATCCCGGCCAGGATCATGGCCATCGCCGACATTTTCGAGGCGCTGACCGCCGCCGACCGTCCCTACAAGGCGCCGAAGAAGCTGAGCGAGAGCATCAAGATCATGTCGTTCATGAAGAAAGACGCCCACATCGATTCCGAACTGTTCGATCTGTTCCTCACCTCGGGCGTGTTCAAGGAGTATGCCGATCGGTTCCTCGATCCGTCGCAGATCGACGAGGTCGACATCGGCCAGTACGTGAAGACCGGGAACTGACCGCCGGGCGTCGCGGATGGCCTCGGATTCCGTCCGTCACGCCCTTTCCTATCCGTTCGAGATCCCAAAACGCTCCTACGTGGTTGCCGGCGGCCGCTACGAGGAGCTGCCCGATTCCGCGCCGCCGCTTGACGTTTCCGGCCGGCGCCCGATGCTGGCGCTCGGCTCCAACCAGTCGCCGCATCAGCTGATCCGCAAGTTCAAGGACCGCGACCTCGGACCGATCCCGGTCGTGCGCGGGAGGCTGCACGACTTCGACGTCGTCTATTCCGCCCACGTTTCCCGATACGGCGCGATCCCGGCGACTTTATTGCCTTGCCCGGGTACCCGGGTAACGCTGTTCGTCACCTGGCTCGATGCGGCGCAGGAAAAGCACATGCACGAAACCGAGGGCCACGCCTACTGGTTCGGGCGGCTCGACGGCATCACGCTCACGATGGAGATCGGCGGCGAGCTGACCTCCGCCTTCGTCTACGTCGGCCGTCGAGGCGCACTGGCGCGGAACGGCGCCCCCGTCGCGCTGGCCCCGGTCAAGGCTGAAAACCGGATGTGGCCGGCGATCGGCCAATGGCAGGTGCAGGCACTCGTCCGCGACCGCCTGGCACCCGGCCAGCCGGTGAATGCCTTCATCCAGGCCGCTGTCGACGACCCGGCGGTAAGGCTGGCGCGAGCCGAGGCCTTGGGGACCGACAGCCTTGCCTTCGAGCACCCGGGCTTCGCCGCCGAGGCACTTTGACGCCGCCGGTTACCGCGTTAAAATCGACGGCACGGAGGGGAAGGGGGTCTCGGGGCACGGGAGACGCCATGAACGCCGTTCGCATCCCAACTTCGTCGGACGCCACAGCCATCGCAACCGCTGCCGAGGGGCTCGGCATATCGGAATTCGATTTCTTCCGCGTCGCCTACCGGCGCTGGAGCGGGCGCGAGGCCGACGAATCGTCCTTGGAAAAAATCTTCGTCGTCTACATGTTCGAGCAGTCAGCACCGCACTGGGCGCGGCACCTCTGCCGCGATGTCCTGCAGCGGCGGCGGACCGGCAGGCTCGACCCCCACGCATTCGGGATCACGGAGCTCATGCGCCGTCAGCCGTTGCCGCGGCTCGGCCGGTTTTCCTGGTCGATGATGGCGATGGGGATCGTGATCGTGTTGTTGATTTCGTTCGACACCACCTACGTCAAGAATCGCAACTTCCCGCCTGGTTGCCCCGGGTTCTCGGGCTCGTTGTTCCTAGACAATTATGTCGGGCCGTGGTTCAAAAAACACGACGCCGTTTGCCCGCCGTTCGCCTATCCCGCTCGCGACGAAGTGTTCGGCCTGAAATGAGCGGAAACCTGTCGTTCACCAAGAACACGGCTGCCGACGACTGCAAGACGTTGATGGATGCCGCTGCCGCGCTCGACATCCGCGAGATCGACTTTTTCCGGTTGGCGTTTCGGCGATGGTTCGGCCGCGACATCCCGGCGCCCGACCTCGAGCGCGCGTTCGCGGCCTACATGTTCCGAAACGTCGTGCCGTCGTGGGCGCGGCATTTCAGCCGCACCGTCCTTGCCGCCGCGGCCGCCGGCAGGCTGAACCCGGCCGAACTCGGCGCCCCGAAGTTCGCGTGCCGGCCGCCGCCCCGCCACGGCAGGCTCTACGTCGGCGTCACCCTAGCGGCGCTGGTGTTCTATTGCGTGGCGCTGACGCGCATCGGTTACGACCCCCAGACCTCGGCGCCGCTGCCCTGCTACGGCGGGCCGGGGCTGACGTTCGTGGCCGGGCTCGCGCACGCCGTCGGCGGCACCCCGCCGCCGAAGTGCCGGCCCGCGCTGACGCCTAGGCGATGATCTGGCCGCCGACGATTCCGGCGAGCACGATCAGGCCGAAATTCCGGTTGGACTTGAACTTGGCAAGGCAATTCCTGGGGTCACCGATGTCGAGGGTGTTGACCTGCCAGGCGAGGTGCAGGGCGCCCGCGGCAAGCACCGCGAAGTACGGCCAATTCAGTCCCGCGAACTGCCCGGCCGCCGCCATCAGCAACACCGCCGCGGCGTAGAATCCGATCAGCCACGGCCGAGTCTCCGTGCCGAGCTTCAACGCCGTCGACTTGATGCCGATCAGCGCGTCGTGTTCCTTGTCCTGATGGGCGTAAATGGTGTCGTAGCCGAGCGTCCAAAACACGCCGGCCGCGTACAACAGGATCGCCGGCAGCGCCAGGTCCCCCCTGACCGCCGCCCACCCCACCAGCGCGCCCCAATTGAACGTGAAGCCGAGAAACAGTTGCGGCCAATAGGTGATGCGCTTCATGAACGGGTAGAGCGCGACCAGGGCAAGCGAGCTGATGCCGAGGGCCACGGTGAAGGGGTTGAACTGCACCAGCACCGCCAGCCCCAACAGCAATTCGAGCCCGAGAAACATCGCGGCCTGGGGCACGGTGATCTGGCCGCTGGCGATCGGTCGCGTCGCCGTGCGGGCGACGCGGGCGTCGAAATCGCGATCGACGATGTCGTTGACGGTGCATCCGGCGCCGCGCATCACCACCGCGCCGATGACGAACAGCACCAGCAATTCGACCTCGGGCAACCCGGGGGTCGCCAGCGCGATGCTCCACCAGCAGGGGATCAAGAGCAGCCACGTGCCGATCGGGCGATCCAGCCGCGCCAGCCGCAAAAACGGCCGAGCCCCCACCGGCGCCAGCCGGTCGATCCAGCTTTCGTCCGGGATATCGGTGGCGGTGCCGTGGGTCATGGCCGGAACTATACCCGAAACGGCCGCCGATCGCGCCCCTAAACCGGTCCCGAAAACCCGCCCGCTTTCTTGCCGACCGCGGGGTTGGCCGTATGATGGGCCTAGGACAACTGGTAATCCCGGACCGTGACGCCACCAACCCCGAAGATCCGCCTGTTCGTGCCCGACCGTCTCACGGCCGCCGCCCGCGTGGCGCTGAGCCGCGGCCAGGCCCATTACCTGGGTCACGTCATGCGGCTCGATGTCGGCGACGGCGTCCTGCTGTTCAACGGCCGCGACGGCGAGTGGTCGGCCGAGGTCGAGACGGTGAAGAAAAACCAGTGCCAGGTGGCCGTCCTCCGCCAGGTGCGCGGCCAAGCGGCGGAAGAAGGGCCGTGGCTGGCGTTCGCTCCGATCAAAAAGGCGGGCACCGACCTGATCGTGGAAAAGGCGACCGAACTCGGCGCTTCGTGGCTGTGTCCGGTGTTCACCCGCAACACTAATGCCGCCCGCGTCAACCGCGACCGCTTCCGGGCCCGCGCCATCGAGGCCGCGGAACAGTGCCAGAGACTGACCGTCCCCGAGGTCGCCGAGCCGGTGACGTTGCGCGAGCTGACCGACGGCTGGCCGAAACAACGGCGGCTGTTGGTGCTCGATGAAACCGGTGCTGGCGCGCCGATCGCCGTGGTCCTGAAGGGGCTTCGAAGCGATGAGCGGGATGCAACCCAACCATGCGGCTTCCTCAGCGGCCCGGAGGGCGGCTTCGACGCGAGCGAGCTTGACGCCCTTCGCAAACTGGACTTTGTTACCACCGTCGGTTTGGGACCGCGCGTGCTGCGCGCGGAAACGGCGACGCTGTCGGCGCTGGCGTGCTGGCAGGCCCTGATCGGCGCCGCCCGCTGAGCGGGGTCC
>JACPJY010000180.1 GCA_016187325.1 Rhodospirillales bacterium
GATGCCATGGTTGGCAAGGACTATGTGTCGGCCACCGAGCGCTTCGACGAGGTCGAGCGCCAGCACCCCTATTCCAACTGGGCGACCCGGGCGCAACTGATGTCCGCCTACAGCTACTACCTGCAGAACCGGTACGACGACGCCATCGTTGCCCTCGACCGGTTCATCCAATTGCACCCGACCAGCAAGGACATCGCCTACGCCTATTACCTGAAGGGACTCAGCTACTACGAGCAGATTTCCGACGTTGCTCGCGACCAGAAGATGACCGAACTGGCACTGTCGACTCTCGACGAGCTGGTCAAGCGCTTCCCCAGCAGCAAGTACGCGCGCGACGCTAAGCTGAAGATCGACCTGACGTTCGACCACCTCGCTGGCAAGGAGATGGAGATCGGCCGCTATTACCACAACAAGGGGCACTATCTGGCGGCCATCAACCGCTTCCGGAACGTCATCGACCGCTATCAGACGACCACCCACGTACCCGAGGCCCTGCACCGGCTGACCGAGGCGTACCTGGCGCTCGGCGTGCCGGAGGAGGCGCGCAAGACGGCTGCCGTCCTCGGCCACAATTTTCCGGGCAGCGAGTGGTATATCGATTCCTACGAGATCATGGAAAACAAGAAGGTGCGGCCGCAACAGGCTGAAAAGCCCTGGTACAAGTTTTGGTGACGATGCGACCGCGAACGGATAACGCGGCATGCTGACGACGCTTTCGATCCGCGACGTCGTCCTGATCGGGCGGCTGGACCTCGATTTTCAAACGGGCCTGTGCGTTCTGACCGGCGAGACCGGCGCCGGCAAGTCGATCCTGCTCGACGCGCTCGGCCTGGCGCTCGGCGTGCGCGCTGAGGCGCGGTTGGTCCGCCACGGCGCCGACCAGGCGTCGGTGACGGCAGCGTTCGAGCCGACGCCGGATCACCCGGTCCACGGTCTGCTCAAGGAACACGGGCTGGCGTCCGCCGACGGTACCGTGATGCTGCGCCGCGTGCTTGGCGTCGACGGCCGCTCGCGGGCCTTCATCAACGACCAGCCGGTGAGCGTGCAGCTGCTGCGCCAGGCCGGCGACACCCTGGTCGAGGTGCACGGACAGTTCGAAAGCCAGCGGCTGCTCGACGTCGCCAGCCACCGTGGGCTGCTCGACGCCTACGGCGGGCTCGGCAAGCAGATGGCGGCAACCGCAGCCACGTTTGCCGCCTGGCGCGAAGCCCAGGACGCCCGCCGCCGGGCGGAAGACGAAATGCAACGTGCTCGCCGCGACGAGGAATTCCTGCGCCACGCCCTCGACGAGCTGAAAGCGCTCGATCCGCAGCCCGGCGAGGAGACTGGGCTCGCCGAGCGGCGCGCTTTGATGATGCATTCGGAAAAGCTGGTCGAGGCGATGAACGCCGCTGCCAGCGAGCTCCGCGACGATCGCGGTGCGCTGCAACGCTTGCAGGCGGCGCTGCGGTACCTGGAGCGGGTCGCCGATAAAGCCGGCGGGCGGCTTGTCGGCACCATCCAGGCTTTGGGCCGTGCCAGCGCCGAGGCCGCCGAAGCCGAGGCGCAGCTCGACGCCGCCGGCGCCGACCTCGACGCCGACCCGAAGGCGCTGGAGGAGGCCGAGGAGAGGTTGTTCGCGCTGCGCGGACTGGCGCGCAAGCACGGCGTTGGCGTCGACGGTTTGGCGGCGCTGGCCGCCGATCTCGACGCCAGGCTGAAGGCGCTCGACGACGGTGGCGCCCGGCTCGCGCAGCTCGCCGATGCCGAAACCCGCGCCAGGGCCTCCTACGGCAAGGCGGCGGCGGCGTTGACCGCGGCCCGCCGGAAGGCCGCTGACCGCCTCGACAAGGCAGTGGCGAAGGAGCTCAAGCCCCTGAAGCTGGCCAAGGCACGCTTCTCGACCGCCGTCGAGCGGCTTCCCGAGGACGCCTGGGGCGCGGACGGCCAAGACCGCGTGCAGTTCTTGATCGCCACCAATCCGGGGACGCCGGCCGGGCCGCTGAACAAGATCTCGTCCGGCGGCGAGCTGGCCCGCTTCACGCTGGCGCTGAAGGCGGTGCTGGCCGAGGCGGATCCGGTGCCGACCCTGGTCTTCGACGAGGTCGACGCCGGCGTCGGCGGCGCCGTCGCCGCCGCCGTCGGCGAGC
>JACPJY010000068.1 GCA_016187325.1 Rhodospirillales bacterium
CCTCGCCGCGGCGTCGCGGCGCTTCGCCGGGAATCCCTCGGAGAGTCGCGACAGCGCGTCTCGCAGCTTGTTGTCGGCGAGCGCCTTTTTGGCGTTTTCCTCGAACGTGGCGGCGGTCGAACGCATGCGCGTCGCCCTATCCGCCGCCGCCGGGGGCGGCGCCGATGGCCGGCGTTTCGGTCATTTCCGCCAGCACCTCGGCGACGTGGCGGACGCGCACGCCCGAGCCGCGGCGGCTGAGCCGGCCGGCCATGTTAATCAGGCAGCCGAGGTCGCCGGCGAGCAGCGTATCGGCGCCGGTGGCCAGGATGTCGTCGACCTTGGAATCGACCATGCGGCCCGAAATGTCCGGGTACTTGACGCAGAACAGGCCGCCGAATCCGCAGCATACCTCGGTTTCCCGGCCTTCCTTCAAGGTCAATCCGTTGATCTTGCCAAGCAGAACCCGCGGCTGGGCTTTGATGCCGAGCTCGCGCAAGCCCGAGCACGAATCGTGATAGGTGACGGTGCCGGTGTAGGACGCCGCCACCGCGTCCGACTTCAGGACATCGACCAGGAACGACACCAGCTCGTAGGTCCTGGCGGCCAACGCCTGGGCGCGATTCGCCATCGCCGGGTCGTCGGCGAACAGCCGCGGATAATGGACCTTGATCATGCCGGCGCAACTGCCCGACGGCGCCACCACGTAGTCGAAGCCCTCGAATGCTTCGATCACCTGCGCGGCGATGGCGCAGGCATCGCGGCTGTCGCCGGAATTGTAGGCTGGCTGGCCGCAACACGTCTGCGACGCCGGCACTGCGACGACGCAGCCCGCGTCCTCCAAGAGCTTGACGGCGGCGAAGCCGACACAGGGACGCGTCAGGTCGACCAGGCAGGTGACGAACAGGCCGACGCGGATCGGCGTCGCGGCGGGGTCCTTCGACATTCCGCGAGCATGGGCATTTCGCGGCCTAAAGGCAAGATGCGCCGGGGCTCCCTAGGGAGCACGGGCGGTAACGGTCAGGACGTTTCCTTTTTGGGCAGTAGCAGGTAGTAGACCCCGTCCTGCTTCATCGCGCCGGCGGTCATCCCGGCGGCGGCGCCGAAGCCGACGAACAGGTCGCCGCGCACCGGCCCTTTTATGGCGCTGCCGGTGTCCTGGGAGATGACGAGACGGCGCAGCGGCGTCCGCCCACCTGGCTCGGTGGTCGCGAGCCAGATCGGAATCCCGAGTGGCACGAAGGCGGGATCGACGGCGAGGCTGCGGCCGGGTGTCAGTGGAATGTCCTGGGCGCCAACGGGCCCGTCTTCCTTGAGCACGCGGAAGAAGATGTAAGACTTGTTGCGCTCCATAAGCTCGTTGCCGGCGAGCGGATTGGCGTCGAGCCACGCCCGGATCGTTTGCATCGACACCTTGTCCGGCGGCAACGCCCCCATCGCCACCAGCTCGCGGCCGATCGGCGTGTAGCGGTGGCCGTTGCGACCGGCGTAGCCGATGCGCACCGCCGAGCCGTCCGGCAGCACCACGCGGCCGGAACCCTGGATGTGCAGGAAGAAGGCGTCGATCGGGTCGTCCACCCACAGCAGCTCCAGCTGCCGGCCCTTGAGCGCGCCGGCCTCGATGTCGGCACGGGTGGCGTAGGGCACGAATTCATGGCCGGTGACGCGGCCGGCCAGGTGCTCGCCCTTCCATTCCGGGCGGAAGCGGCCGAGGTCCACCGATACCAAGTCCCCGGGCCGGGAGTAGATCGGATGGCGATGGGTGGCGTCCTGCTTCCACGCGCCGCGCAGCTCTGGCTCGTAGTAGCCGGTGAACAGACCCTTGGCGCCCGAGGTGTCGCGCGCCAAATAGGGCGTGAACCGCGATTCGAAGAAATACTGCGCCTCGGTGCGGTTGCCGGGGCGGATCAGGGCGGCGTCGGCGCATATCCTGAGCCAGTCGGCGACACGGCCGGCACGGCCGTCCGCACCGAGGCTGCGATCCGGCGGCATGGCGAGCAACTTCTCGCACGATTTCAGGAATGGCGGCAGCGCCGAGCTGGCGTCGTCGCCTTTCCATCCCGGAAGCTCGTTGAAGGCGGCGGGCTCGAGCCACAGGGCCGCGCGTTCCGGCTTGCCCGCCGGCGGCGCGGTCACCGGCGCCGCACAGGCCGCAAGCGCGGCAACGAGGATCGCCGCCGCAGGCAGATCGAAAAATTTCGACGAGGCCGTCCGTCTAATCAAGGCTGTTGGTCGCAACCAGGGTCCAGTTCGGATCGCGGGACTTGGCATCGCGAGCGAAAGTCCAGAAATCGGTGACTTCGACGACGGCGTTGGGGTTACCGTCGACGACGTCGCCGCTTTCATCGCGGGTGACGTTGATCTGCTCGCTGACGAATTTCACCGTGACGTTGGCATTTCGGCCGTCGAGGTAGGCTTCGACGATGTCCGCCGACTTAATGCCGACCAGCGTGTCCTCAAGCTTTTCGCCGGCCTGCTCGCGGTCGCGGATGGCTTGCGAGAAGTTGGAGAACACCTCCGGATTCAGAAGCGGCTTCAGAGTCTGGCTGTCGCCCTTGGCATAGGCGTCTAGGATCATCTCGAAGGCGACCCGCGCGCCGGCGACGAACTCGGCGGCGTCGAACCGTGGATCGGTGCGCCGGATCTCGGCCAGCCCGCGCGTCAGCGGATCGGCGTCGTTCCCGGCCGCAGGGACTTCCTTGGCGAAGGCATCGTCGCGGCGCGGCTCGGAACGGTCACGCAGCGGGACGACCTTCTCCTCGGCGGCCTCGTTCTGCTGGTTCTGGAACCGGTCGCGGAAGCTCTGCTCGTGGCCATCGCGCCGGCCGAGCACGCTGCGCAGCCGCAGCACCAGGAACGCCGCGATCATCGCGAAGAATATGATATCGATGAATTGAAAGCCGTCGCTCATGACCGGTCCTGGCTGTCGCGCTGCGGGAATTCCGCCGGGTGGACGACCCGGCATCCTCAGGTTAAACCCTTGGGGGTCGTGATCTGATACGTTAACGACTCTCGCCCTTCAGGTCCATCAATCTGTCCCTGGGGCGAGAATCGTCAACACCAGCATCACATTGGTAGATAAGGCGGTTAGGCGGAAAGCGCAAGCATGGTCGGATTCCTGTTCATCCTGCTGTTGGCGGTGCCGATCGTCGAAATCGCGCTGTTCATCGAGATCGGCGGGTTGATTGGCGTGTGGCCGACGATCGGCATCGTCATCGCGACGGCGATTGCCGGCGCGACGCTGCTGAGAAGCCAGGGTCTGGCGACGCTGAGGAGCGCCCGCGCCAGCCTGGCCGAGAACCGGTTTCCGATCGACGAGGTATTCGACGGCCTGTGCCTGGCGGTCGCCGGCGCTTTGCTGCTGACGCCCGGTTTCTTCACCGACGCGGTCGGGCTGCTGCTGTTCGTGCCGCCGGTGCGCGCGGCCCTGCGCCGCCGCCTCGCCGCATACGTGGCGGCCCGCGCCGAGGTCAAAATCCACGCCGCTGGCGCATCCGCCGACTGGCAAGCGGGGCCGGTGATCGACGGCGAATACCGCGACGTCAGCCCAGACCGCAGGCCGCCCGGCAACCCGCCAGCGGACAGCGACGGGCGCGACAGCCTGCCGAAGCCGCCGCCCGGCCGCGACGGTTGACGCGGCGGCGGGCGGCCCAGCGAAACGGTTGTCCACCGGCACAATCCGTGTTAGCCACAAGCCCAGCCACCAGCGGGAGAGCGGACATGGCGAAGAAACCTCCGAAGGATGCCACCGCCGACACAGCGGGCGAAAGCAAGGCCGCGACGGATCAGCCGGCATCGGAGACCGCCGCGCAGGCCCGGGCACCGGCCGGTATGGCGATTACCGTCAACGCCCAATACACCAAGGATCTGTCGTTCGAGGTCCCGGGCGCTCCCGGCGTTTACTCCACCATGCAGGGCGCGCAGCCCGACATCGCCGTCAACATCAACGTCAGCGCCAACCCGATCAAGGAAAAGACCTTCGAAGTGGTGCTGGAGATCCGCGCCGACTGCAAGATCAAAGGGCAGACCGCGTTCATCCTCGAACTGCAGTACGCTGGCGTGTTTACGTTGAGCGTTCCCGACGAGCACGTGCAGCCGATTCTGCTGATCGAATGCCCGCGGCTGCTGTTCCCGTTCGCCCGCAATATTCTGGCCGACGTGTCCCGCGACGGCGGTTTCCCGGCGCTGTTCCTCGGCATGGTGGACTTCGCCAGCATGTACCAGTCTAAGCTGCAGGAGCTGCAGAAGAACGCCGGCGGCAGCGCCGCGACCGCCTGACGGTCGCCGGCGACGCGGCTACGTTCACGTTCCGCGACTCAGGTTTTCCAGATCGGCGATTGCAGCTTGTCGACGAACGCCGCGTGCGCCAGCTCTTCATCAGGCGTAGGCGCGTGCGGCCGCGGTGTCCGGCGGTTCTGCGCCTCGGCCTCGGCGCCGCGCCTGCCCTCGGCGGCGAGCCCGAGATCGCGCTGGCGGCCGCCGATCAGCTCCAAATAGACCTCGGCCAGCAACCGCGCATCCTTCAGCGCGCCATGCAGCGAGCGGTCGGAATTGTCGATCTCAAACCGCCGGCACAGCGCGTCCAGGTTAGCGGGCGCACCGGGGAATTTGCGCCGTGCCAGCATCACCGTGTCGATCGCGCGCTGCAGCGGCAGCAGCGGCCGGCTGAGCTTTTGCAGCTCGGCGTTCAAGAATCGGAGATCGAACTCGGCGTTGTGGATGATCAGCGCCGAATCGGCGATGAAGGTGTCAAAATCGTCAACGATGGCGGCGAACGTCGGGTGCCCGGCCAAGAACTCAGTGGTCAAGCCGTGCACCGCCTGCGCCTCAACGGGGATGTCGCGTTCCGGGTTGACGTAGGAGTGGAAATTCCGGCCGGTCGCGACGTGGTTGACCAGCTCGATGCAGCCGATCTCGACGATCCGGTGGCCGGCGGCCGGATCGAGGCCAGTGGTCTCCGTATCGAGCACCACTTCACGCATCGGCTTTTCCTTTTCGGCGCCTGCTCGGCTGCGGGCAGGGCGGCCACTTCGTGCCGCGCCAGCCGGACGCGATTGTGACGATGTTCCGGACCTGGTTCAAGCCGAAGGCGCGGTCCAGTCCGGTCAGGACCACGAAATCGGCGCGCCGACGCTTCTCGGCGTCGGGCATCTGCCTGGCCAGGATCGACTCAAATCGCTCTCGCGTCATGCCCGGGCGCTTGAGCACCCGCTGCTCCTGGATGAAGCGCGGGCACGACACCACCACGACGGCGTCGCAGCGCGCCTCGCCGCCGGTCTCGAACAGCAACGGCACGTCGAGAACCACCAGCCCGCAGCCGAGCAGGCGCCGAAAAGGAAAAGCCGATGCGTGAAGTGGTGCTCGATACGGAGACCACTGGCCTCGATCCGGCCGCCGGCCACCGGATCGTCGAGATCGGCTGCATCGA
>JACPJY010000181.1 GCA_016187325.1 Rhodospirillales bacterium
CTCCATGGCGGCCGTCTGCTCGGCGCAGATTGTTTGAGCGTTATCAACGCGTTCGGCAGGATTGGCGCGGACGGGCGCGATCCCCGGCACGGATATTGCGGTGATGCACAATAAAAGCAGGCGAATGATCGTCTTCATGGTCCACGTTCCCTAACCCGACCCTAACCCGACTAGGCATACGCAACCGCCGTGCCAACGCCGGATCCCTGCTATGGTCAGTAATAACCGTTATAAATCAAACGATTATGTTTTTTCCGCCGATGACCGCCGGGGTCCGGACGGCGGCCGGGATGAAATTATTGACTACCGCAGTGCAATAGATTATATTTTGCATTGCAGCATGGGGCCGGCCCGGCCAATGCGCCGACCGGAACCTGCTGCAATTCTTGGATGTTTCCTCCCAAAACTCGGGCCGCGCCCATCGGCGCGGCCCCTTTTTTGATCCTTGGCGAGGCCGCTTAGGAGCGCGGCTTCGGCAGCGTGTCGTCGCCGTCGCCGAGGGGGCGCTGCATCATCACCGTGTCGACCCAGCGGCCGAACTTGAAGCCGCACGACTTCATCACCCCGGCCTGCCGGAACCCCAGCGCTGCGTGCACGCCGATGGAGGGCGCGTTGCCGGAGTCGCCGATCACCGCGATCATCTGCCGGTAGCCGAGCGCCGTGCATTTGTCGATCAGGTCGGCGAGCAGGCGCCGGCCGATGCCGCGGCGGTGCACGCCGTCGGCGACGTAAACCGAATCCTCGACGCTGTGCGCATAGGCCGGCCGCGGCCGGAACTGCGAGGCATAGGCGTAGCCCAACACCCTGCCGTCGACCACCGCCACCCGGTAGGGGTAGCCGCCGGCCCGGATGACGTCGCGGCGGCGGATCATCTCGTCGAGGTCGGGCGGCTTGATCTCGAAGCTGGCCAGCCCGTGCAGCACGTGATGGGCATAGATCGCCTGCACCGCCGGCATGTCGGCGTCGGCGACGTCGCGGATCAGGACCTCGCCGGCAACCGCCGGCGGGACGCGAGCGGGGGCTTTCATCGTCCGCGGCATCAATGCGCCTTGAGGACGTCCGGGTCGATGGCGGCCAGCGCCCGCATCAGGCGGCCGATACGGCGGCGCAGCTCCGGCATGCCGGCGCCGCGCTTGACGCGCGCCTCGTCCATGTAGATCGCCCGATTGATCTCGATCTGCAGCGCGTGGATGCCGTTCTTCGGCCGGCCGTAATGGCGGGTGGTGAAGCCGCCGGAATAGGGGCTGTTGCGGGTGACGACGAAATCCATCGCCTGCAGTTCCCGCTGCACGGTGTCGGTCACCGCCGCCGCGCAGGTGGTGCCGAAGCAGTCGCCGAGCACGACGTCGGTGCGCCGGCCGCCGTTGCCGCCGCCGACCCCCGACGGCATCGAATGGCAGTCGACCAGCAGACAGCCGCCGAACCGCCGCCTGGTCGCCTCCAGGAGATCGCTCAGCGCCGCGTGATAGGGCCGGTACATGGCGTCGATGCGCTGCCGCGCGTCCTCGAACCGAAGCGGCCCGTGATAGATGTCCTCGCCGTCGCTGACGATGCGGGCGATGGTGCCGAGACCGGCGGCGATCCTGGGCGACGACGTATTCACGAAGTCCGGCAGCGGATCCGCGAACATCGCCGGATCGAGCTCATAAGCCTCGCGGTTGACGTCGACGTAGGCGCGCGGGAAGCGGGCGCACAGCAACGGCGCGCCGAATTCGGGGGCGGCGGCGAACACCTCGTCCATGAAGGCGTCTTCCGACAGCCTGAGCTTCAATATGTCGAGGCGGGATGCAGCCAGGAACTCGGGCGGATAAACGCGGCCGCTGTGCGGCGAGGCGAATACCAGCGGTACCGTGTGCCGTCTGGGCCAGTGGATGCGCCAGGGCAGGGCCCGACGCCGCGGGTGTTCGATTATAGCCAGGGAACAGTCGTCGGGCGCGGTCAAATCATTCTCCCCTTGTCTCGCTTGCCGGGGCCGAAAAAAGTCCCGATCCGAGAATCGGGTGGTGATCGAATTTGTTAGCCTTACCAGCCGGGCGGCGCAACGGTTATGTGACTCGCCGCCCGCCGGTCGCCAATAGCTCCCGCTTGCCATCTTTCTTGCCGCGCCTTGTCGCCGCCTTGCCAAGACCGGCGGTGGGCGTTAAAACGCCCGATCGCCGCGACTCCAGGCCGCGGCATGCGGGCGCGTAGCTCAGCGGGAGAGCACTACGTTGACATCGTAGGGGTCGCTGGTTCGATCCCAGCCGCGCCCACCACTTAAACGGTCCAGCCGCCATGTTCCGCCGCGGCGAGGATCGATTCGCCCGTCGTTGCCGCCGTGGCCGAAGGCCGGCGGTCCGCCCTCATTTTGCCGCAGTGTTAGCCTCTAGTGTCCGGCGTGGCGTTTGGCGCGCCGTCGTTCGGCCGCCTTCGGGGGCGTCGGCACCATGCTAACCCTGTTTCGGCTCGATTGGCGGCGGTGGACGCCCATCATCGTGACCACCGCCGTGGCGCTGGCGATCCGCCTTCACGACATCGCGGCGCAGCCCTATTGGCTGGACGAGCTCCTGACCCTCCGTCGGGCGCAACTGCCGTTCGCCGAGTTGATCGCCGATTCGTTCACCAACATGCATCTGCCGACCTATTACCTGGGCGTTCGGCTGTTGCTCGGGCTTGGAGACGGCCCGGCGGCGCTCAGGATTCCCTCGGCATTGTTCGGCGCCGCCACCGTCGGGCTGGCGGCGGCGGTCGCTTATCGGCTGGCCGGCGCCGTCGCCGCGTGGACAGCGGGCTTGTTGGTGGCGCTGTCGCCGCTGCAGGTGCAGTTCGGCCAGGAAGCGCGCGCCAACGCGCTGCTCGGGTTGCTGGTCATGATCGCCGTGTACGGGCTGATGGCGATCGCCGCCGATCCGATCGCCGCATCGCAGCGGCTGACCCGGCGGGTTGCCATGCGCCGGGCATGGCTGGCGTACGGGCTCGGCACCGCCGGCGCGCTGGCGGTCTTGAACTCGGCGGTATTCTGGCTGGCGGCGTCGGTTGCGGCGCTCGCCTTCATCGCCGTCGCCGCGGCGTCGCATCGCACGGGGCTTGCCATCAACGCCGGCATCGTGCTGGCCGTGGTGCTGTGCCTGTGGCTGCCGTGGCTGCCGTTCGTGTCGGAACCGGTGATGCGCACCGCCGTCAGTGGGTTCTGGATTCCCAAGCCGACAGTGGAGTCCGTGTCGGCGACGCTCGCCGCCGTCTACCTGTTCCGCGTCGCCGATCTGCTGCAGTTCACCTTGATTCCGCCGAATTGGCCGTGGGCGGCGGCCGCCATTGC
>JACPJY010000199.1 GCA_016187325.1 Rhodospirillales bacterium
AGAGCTTGCGACGTGTATAAATCATCCGGCTTCCGCAGGCAACCGCTCCGATGTCCGGCAATCATCGCGGTTTTATGAAAAAATCGATGGAATTTCGCGACAATCGACCCAGCGGCCGGTCAAACGGCCGTCTTCATCTCCGCCAGCCGCCGCTTGATCTCCAGCAGATCGCGCCAGGTGTCCCGCTTCTGGCCCGGCGAGCGCAGCAGGTAGGCCGGGTGGAACATCGCCGTCGCCGCGATCGGACGCACCAGCCGCACCGTCGAGTAGCTGAACCACTTGCCGCGCAGCCGGCCGACGCCGGTGGTCTGCGACAGCACCGCCTTCGCCGCCGGGCCGCCGAGGGCGACCAGGATTTGCGGATCGACCAGCTCGATCAGCCGTTCCAGGAACGGCATGCACACCGCCGTCTCCTGCGACGTGGGCGTGCGGTTTCCGGGCGGCCGCCAGAACACGGTGTTGGAGATCAGCACCCGGCCGCGGTCGAGGCCGATGGATTCGAGCATCTTGTCCAGCAGCCGCCCCGACGGGCCGACGAACGGCAGTCCCTGGCGGTCCTCTTCGGCACCCGGCGCCTCGCCAATAAACAACAGCGGCGCCTTCGGGTTGCCGTCGGTGAACACCAGGTTGGTCGCCGTCCGCTTGAGCGCGCAACCGTCGAAGGCCAGAAGCACCCGGCGCAGCTCCTCGACGCTGTTCGCCGCCTGCGCCTGGTGCACCGCCGCCGACACTTCGCCGTCGGCGGTGCGCGCCGGCGTCGCGGCGTCGGCGAACAGCCCCTGCTGCGCCGGCGGCCGGACCGGGGCGCGGGGCCCGACGACCTGCGGCGGCGGCAACGGCGCCTGTTCGACGTCGGCGAGGCCGGCGGGCCCATGGGCGGAAGGGGGGGCGGATGGGGGGGCGGAAGCGGCAGTAGGCGCGGGGTCGGGCTTTGGATCGGCGGCGGACGAGGCGTCGGGAGCGCTATCGCTTTTCAGCCGGTTGACCGGCCGGTCGGATATGGTCTCGTCGACGCCGGCCTCGACGTACCACTTGAGGAGTTCGCGGGGGTCGGGCGATGGCGGCATGGCCGATCCTACCACGGCCGGCGCATCCCGACTATCCGGTGCCGCCGCCGGGCGCGGCGTGCTATAACGCCGCCGTTCCGTCGCCGACCCGGGAGGCACCATGACCGACGGCCAAGACACCGAGGCGTTGCCGGCGCGCGAATCGATGGACTACGACGTGGTCATCGTCGGCGGCGGCCCGGCGGGGCTGGCGGCGGCGATCCGGCTCCGGCAGCTGGCCGCCGATACGGGGCGCGAGATCAAGGTGTGCGTGGTCGAGAAGGGCTCCGAGATCGGCGCGCATATCCTGTCCGGCGCGGTGATCGAGACCCGGGCGCTCGACGAGCTGATCCCGGATTGGCGGGAAAAAGGCGCGCCGCTGAACACCCCGGCCGCCGCCGACCGGTTCCTGTTCCTCACCGAACGCTTGGCGTTCCGCCTGCCGACGCCGCCGCAGATGAACAACCACGGCAACTACATCGTCTCGCTCGGCAACGTCTGCCGCTGGCTGGCGAAAGAGGCCGAGGCGCTCGGCGCCGAGATCTATCCCGGGTTCGCCGCCGCCGAGGTCCTATATGACTCCGCCGGCGCCGTCGCCGGCGTCGCCACCGGCGACTTGGGCCTGGGCAAGGACGGCAAGCCCGGGCCCAACCACCAGCGCGGCATCGAGCTCAAGGCCCGCTATACGCTGTTCGCCGAAGGCTGCCGCGGCTCGCTCACCCGCACCCTGGTCGAGCGGTTCGGCCTCGACAAGGTATCGCCGACGGGCGGCGCCGCCGATCCGCAGACCTACGGCATCGGCATCAAGGAGCTGTGGGAGGTGGAGCCCGCCAAGCACCGCCCCGGGCTGGTCGTCCACACCATCGGCTGGCCGATGGGCACCGACACCTACGGCGGCTCGTTCATCTATCACCTGGAGGACAACCAGGTGGCGGTCGGTTTCGTCGTCGGGCTCGATTACCAGAACCCCTACCTGAGTCCGTTCGACGAGATGCAGCGGTTCAAGACCCATCCGAAGATCCGCCCCACCTTCGAGGGCGGCCGCCGCATCGCCTACGGCGCGCGGGCGCTGAATGAGGGTGGCTGGCAGTCGGTGCCGGGGCTGACGTTCCCGGGCGGCGCGCTGATCGGCTGCGCCGCCGGCTTCCTCAACGTGCCGAAGATCAAGGGCACGCACACGGCAATGAAGACCGGAATGCTGGCCGCCGAGGCCGCGGCGGACGCACTCGCCAATGGCGCCGCGCCCGCCGACGGGCTTCCCGCCTACACCCAATCGGTCAAGGCATCGTGGGTGTGGGACGAGCTTTACCGGGTGCGCAACGTGCGGCCGGCCTTCCGCTGGGGGATGTGGCCGGCGCTGGTCTATTCGGCGATCGACACTTATTTATTGCGCGGCCGCGCGCCGTGGACGTTCCGTCACCACAAGGACCACGAGTCGCTGAAGCCGGCGCACCTGTGCCGCAAGATCGATTATCCGAAGCCCGACGGCAAGGTCAGCTTCGACAAGCTGAGCTCGGTGTTCATCTCCAACACCAACCACGAGGAGAACCAACCCTGCCACCTGACGCTCAAGGATCCAACCGTGCCGGTGGCGGTCAACCTCGCGCTTTACGACGGGCCGGAGGCGCGGTTTTGTCCCGCCGGCGTCTACGAATTCGTCGAGGACGGCGGCCAAAGGCGCCTGCAAATCAACGCCCAGAACTGCGTCCACTGCAAAACCTGCGACATCAAGGACCCGACCCAGAACATCCGCTGGGTGGTGCCGGAAGGCGGCGGCGGGCCGAATTATCCCAATATGTAACGGGGCCCAATATGTAATGGGCGGCGCCCGCGGCGTCGGCTAGACTGTCGCCGGAATCGGCCCCCCGGCCGGCATGACCGGTATGAGGACTTTGCACAGCATGAATTTTCGCAACCGGGCAACGGGACGCGCCCGGCGCATCGCCGCCGGGGTGGCATGCGCCGCCGTCGCGCTGGCGGTCGCCGGCACCGCCCCGGCCGCCGCCGACAAGGCCGAGACCGTTCCCGGCAAGACGCTGACCGGCAACTACCTCGCCGGACGCCACGCCCAGGCCCAGCGCGACCTCGGGGCGGCGGCGGATTTTCTCGGCGCGGCCCTGAAGCAGGCGCCCGACGCGCCCGACCTGTTGCGCCGCACGTTCGTGCTGATGACCGCCGAGGGGCGCATGCGCGAGGCCCAGGAGCTCGCCAAACGCCTGCTCGTCGCCGAGCCGGACGAGCCGGTGGCGGCGCTGACGCTGGCGGTCGCCGACATCAAGCGCGGCCGTTTTGCCGCCGCCGCCGAGCTCCTCGCCAAGCTGCCGAAGGACGGCCTCTCGAGCTTCATGACGCCGGTGCTCAAGGCCTGGATCCTGGTCGGCGAGAAAAAGACCGACGAGGCGCTGACGCTGCTGGCGCCCGGCAGCGGCGAAAAAGCGACGCTGAATTTGCGCGCGCTCCACGCGGCGCTGATCCATGAAATGGCGGGACGCCTCGACGAGGCGGAAAGGCATTTCAAGTCGGTCACCGACAACCAGGCCGGCATGTCGTTCCGGGCGGTGCAGCTCTACGGCGGGCTCCTGGAACGGCAGGGCAAGAAGGACGAAGCGCGGGCGCTCTACGACCGCTACCTCAAGGAGCATCCGGGCACGCCGCTGCTCGACATGGCGAGGCGGCGCATCGCCGGCGGCGGCAAGCCGGCGCCGCTGGTGACGTCGGCCGCCGATGGCGCCGCTGAGGGGCTGTTCGACGTCGCTAGTTCCTTGTCGCAGCAGAACGCCCGCGAGACGGCGATGGTGCTCGGCAGGCTGGCGCTGTATCTGAAGCCGAAGTTCCCGGTGATGCAGATCCTGCTCGGCGACATCCTCGAGGCCGACAACCGCCTGGAGCCGGCGCTTGCCGTTTACAAGGCGATTGATGCGAAATCGACGTTCTCATGGTCGGCCCGGTTGCGCGCCGCCGCCGTCCTCGACAAGCTCGGCCGCGTCGACGAGGCGGTGAAGACGCTGCGCGCCATGGCCAAGGAAGTCCCCGACGACGAGGGCCCGCTGATCAACCTCGGCGACATCCTGCGCGGCCACGAACGCTTCAAGGAGGCGGCCGAGGCCTACGACGAGGCGATGAAGCGCATCGCCACCATCGAGCCGAGGCATTGGACGCTCTTCTATGCGCGCGGCATCTCGCTCGAGCGCTCGGACCAGTGGCTGAGGGCCGAGGCCGATTTCCAGAAGGCGCTGGAGTTCAAGCCCGACCAGCCGTACGTGCTCAACTACCTCGGCTATACCTGGATCGAGCGCGGCAAGAACCTCGAACAGGCGCAGGAGATGATCCGTCAGGCGGTGAAGCTCCGGCCCAACGACGGCTACATCGTCGACAGCCTGGGATGGGGCTACTACAAGGTCGGCAGCTTCCAGAAGGCGGTCGTCGAATTGGAGCGCGCCGTCGAGCTCAGGCCGCAGGACCCGATCATCAACGACCACCTGGGCGACGCCTATTGGCAGGTCGGCCGGCAGCGCGAGGCGAAGTTCCAGTGGACGCGGGCGCTGTCGCTGAAGCCCGAGGCCGACTTGCTCGCCAAGCTCCAACAGAAGCTCAAGGACGGCCTGGTCGAGGAGACGGCGGCGGTCAAGAAGCCGAAAAGCGGCTGACGAGGATGGCCGCGCCGGCGGCTCCCAGGATAGGGCCGGATCAGGACCCGATAACCCTGCCGGCGCCGGCGAAACTCAATCTCTATCTGCACGTCACCGGCCGGCGCGCCGACGGCTATCACCTGCTCGATTCCCTGGTCGCCTTCGCCGGCGTCCACGACGCGACGACAACCTGGTGCTGAAGGCGACGCGGGCGTTGCGCGCGGCGGCCGGCGTTTCCGCCGGTGCCCGGATCCGGCTCGAGAAATGGCTGCCGGTGGCGTCCGGCATCGGCGGCGGCTCGGCCGACGCGGCGGCCGTGCTCGGCGCGCTGATGCGGCTGTGGTCGCTCGACGCCAAGGCCGTCGATCTCGATCAGCTGGCGCTCGGCCTCGGCGCCGACGTGCCGGTGTGTCTGAAGGGCTACGCCGCGTTCGTCGGCGGCGTCGGCGAGGAGATCACCCGCGCCCCGGCGCTGCCGCCGGCGTGGCTGGTGCTGGTCAACCCCGGCACGGCGCTCAAGACGGCGGCGGTGTTCAAGGCGCGGCGAGGAGAATTCGGCGCGCCGGCGCGGTTCGACGAATCGCCGGCCACGGCCAAGGTCCTGGCCGAGTTGCTGGCGACGCGCCGCAACGATCTCACCGCGGCGGCGGTCGGCCTGGCGCCGGAAATCGGCGTCGCGCTGGCGGCGCTTAAGGCGGCGGACGGCGCGCTGCTGGCCAGGATGTCGGGGTCGGGGGCCACCTGCTTCGGGTTGTTCGCCGAGGCCGGCCTGGCGGCGGGGGCGGCGGCGTTGATCGGCCGCGACCATCCCGGCTGGTGGGTGCGGGCGACGCCGCTGATCGCCGACGTCCGGGCGCTGGTGCCTTAGCCGTCGCTTGCCGGAAAACCGGTTAGCGCCTATGGTGCCGCCGATTCAGCCTATCCTTCGCGGCGTTTGGGGCGTGGCCAAGTGGTAAGGCAACGGGTTTTGGTCCCGTGATCCCAGGTTCGAATCCTGGCGCCCCAGCCACCTCTCCTCGCGGGCGGTTGATGGCACCGCCGCTGTCAGTCCCAGTTACGTTTGCCGCCGCATTCATGCGCAACGGTTTGGTGTAATCGGTCGGTTTGACAAGACCAATTGACAGCTCCCTGGCCAAAGCTTATATATAGCTATATGGCTATATATTATACACACCCACTTGATCGAACCTTCCATGCGCTGGGTGACCAATCGCGGCGGAAGATGCTGGCGGCGATCAGACAAAACGGAAGCTGCTCCGCCGGAGAGCTGGTTGAGCTTTTTGACTTTGCACAGCCAACGGTCTCGAAGCATCTGCGGATGCTGGAACTGGCGGAACTGATCGAGCGCAGAGTTGATGGGCGTCACCACGTCTTCACCCTTCGCGCACAGCGTATCGAGGAGGCCGAAGACTGGTTACGGCGCCATCTAACGTTTTGGGAGAAAAGCCTGGACCGGCTGGGCGACTATCTGGCGGCAACTCCACAAGCCCCAAAGAAAAGCTGATCCATGCCGGGGGCAAGTCAACCAGCGCCGGTAATCGTCAAACGGCAATACTCCGTTAGTCGGAAGCGTGTTTTTTATGCGTTTGCCACCGCGAAGGCGCTCGAAAACTGGTTCTCGCCCGCCTCGGACATTGCGACACGGGTCGACGAATTCGACTTCCGGCCGGGCGGCCGCTATCGAATTTCCTTTCATATCCCTGGCGGCACTTGGTCGTCGGTTGCAGGCAAGTTTGTCCAAATCGACCCACCGTCGGTCCTTTCCTTCACCTGGTGTTGGGAAGAGCCGGACCCTCATGCCGGGATATTGACTGAAGTCGATATCCATTTTCGTGACCTTGGCGACACCACCGAGATTGTCGTCACCCATTCCAAGATGCCGACCGTCGAGATGCAAAGCCGCCATACCGAAGGGTGGGCCGGTGCGCTGAACAGATTGATTACTTGGCTGGATATCAAAAACGGCCAACAATTGAAGGATCCGAAATGATCGCTTTACCAATCACATCGACTGTTGCGGCCGGGCTGGCAATCTTCATGTTTCCGCTGACGGTTCAAATTTCGATGCGGAGGAAATCCCTCGGCAACGTCGTTTTCGGAGACGCTGACGACATGGTGTTGCGCCGCCGCATACGGGCATTTGGTAACTTCGTCGAGTACGCTCCGATATGCCTGTTGCTCATGGCTCTGATGGAGTTGCAAGGCACGCCTTCGACATGGCTTTGGGTCGTTGGCGGACTATTGGCGGCGGGCCGAGTCATTCACGCGCTCGGAATGCTGTTCGCGGATACGCCGGTGCCGCGTGCCATCGGGATGTTGATGACCTATGCGGCGTTCTTGATTCCCGCCGCGTGGCTGCTCCTGAACCTTCAGAGCTGAGCTATGGCTTACAGTGCAACTCTCGTCGAGCGTATTCGGGCAGCGCTTGCGGGCGACGTCGTTGAGGAACGCAAGATGTTCGGGGGTCTGACATTCATGGTTTCCGGACACATGTGCTGTGGCGTCGAGGACGACCGGTTGATGGTGCGTGTCGGTCCCCAGTCTTATGAGGAATGCTTGCGCCAAAGGGGCGCTAAGCCATTCGACGTAACCGGGAAGCCTCTGATGGGCATGGTGTGGGTCGATCCTGAACTGGTGCACACTGACGCTGATATGAAGGAGTGGCTTAATCGGGCGCTCATCTTTGTTCGATCGCTCCCGGCAAAGTCTTCGACTCCAAAGCGACGGAAAAGCAAGAAGCGGAAAATCCATGGCGCGTAATCTCTCCGGCGGCTGCCTGTGCGGCGGCTATCGCTACCAGAGCTCTGCAAAAACGCATTTCTCCATGATCTGCTGAGAACTATCCATTTAGAGATCAGCGAAGAAATTGCTTGATCGGCTTATGATCTTATTTTATCTATCTATTTATCTATCTACTATAAAGACCAGTTTTCCGCCGTTTTGACCGGCTCCGGAGGCCCCACCATGCCCCCTTCCCTCGACGTTTCCCCCGAAGTGCTGGAGCGGTTGCGCGCCCTTGGCAGAGAGGGCATTCGGAGCGCCGACCAGGTGCTCAGGCTGCTGCTCGGCCTACCGGAAGCGACGCCCGCCGGCGGCGCGTCCGACGCCGCGCCCAAAAGCGAACAAGCGTTCGAGGACACCACCTACGGCGTCCGCTTCCCGGAAGGCTTCGAGATTTTCCGCACCTACAAGGGCCGGCCGTACCGTGCCCGCGCCGAGGGCGGCCGCTGGCGGCTGGACGCCGACGGCCGCGCCTACGACAGCCTCAACCAGTTGAGCCAAGCGGTCATCGACGGCAACGAGAACGCCTGGATGTTCTGGTTGTTCCGCGGCCCCGACGGGCGGCCGCGGCGGATCGCCGAGCTGCGCGACCCGGCCCAGGTGCAGCGCCGGCCACGGCGGCGCCGCGCCTCTATTATCGCAACGCCGGCGCGGTCGTTGTCGATACCGGCCCAGCCGGAACCGGTTGCATCGCCGACGCCGGTCATGTCGCCCGCGCCCATGCCCACGACGACGCCCGCCGGCATGGCCTGGCAACCGCGGCCGGCGCCGCTGACGCCGACCCGCCCGCCGCGTCGCTGAGCACCGTCTTGCCGACCGCCGCCGCCGGTGCTACCACCGGCGGCGATGCTCAGGCTTTACGACTTTCTCGAATCGGGAAACGGCTACAAGGTGCGGCTGCTGCTCCACCAGTTGCAGCGGCCGTTCGAGCGCATCCAGCTCGACATTTACAACGGCGCCAGCCGCACGCCGGAGTTCCTGAGCAAGAACCCCAACGGCCGCATCCCGGCGCTCGAACTCGAGGACGGCAGTTACCTCTGGGAATCGAACGCCATCATCTGGTATCTCGCCGACGGCACCCCGTTCCTACCGTCGAAGCCGCTCGACCGGGCGCGGGCGCTGCAATGGATGTGCTTCGAGCAGTACAGCCATGAGCCCAACATCGCCACCGTCCGCTCGTGGGTCATGCACCCGAAGGACACCGAGGACCGCCGGGTGATGATGCCGATCAAGCGCGAGTTCGGCTACGCGGCCTTGAAGGTGATGGAGGGGCACCTGAAGGACCGCGACTTCTTCGTCGGCGGCGCGTACTCGATCGCCGACATCGCGCTCTACGCCTACACCCACGTCGCCCACGAGGGCGGCTTCGATCTCAAATCCTACAAGGCGGTCAACGCCTGGCTGAAGCGGGTCGCCGGGCAGCCGCGCCACATCCCGATCACCAAGGGGTAAGCGGCAGCTACTTCTTCTTCTCGCCCGTTTCGCCTTCCGGCATCAGCTTCAGCGACGCTGAATTGATGCAGTAGCGGTGCCCGGTCGGCGGCGGCCCGTCGTCGAACACGTGACCGAGGTGCGCATCGCAGCGCGCGCACAGCACCTCGGTGCGGCGCATGAACAGGCTGAAGTCGCCGTGCTCGGCCACCGCGTCCTCGCTGATCGGCTTCCAATAGCTGGGCCAGCCGGTGCCGGAATCGAACTTGGTCCGCGACGAGAACAGCGGCTGCCCGCAGCACACGCAAGCGTAGGTGCCGGGGGCTTTGCTGTCGTGGTATTCGCCGGTGAACGGGCTCTCGGTTCCCTTGCGGCGGGTGACGTCGTACTGTTGTGGCGTCAGCTGCGCCTTCCATTCGGCTTCGGTCTTCCTGATCTTTTCCATGGTCGGGATCTCCCGTTCGATTGCCGAATACATGGCACGGCCGCTGCCGTCGCGCCAGAGGGCGGCCCGATCACTTTTTCTTGCGCTTTCCATTACCGGCGCCCCTGCAGCGCATTCTAGATTTTCACGTCAAGACCTTCCGCCTTCCAACGTTCCTGGCTGCGCTGGATGACTTTCGGCATAATGGATTCGCTCCACTTCTGTCCCGCGATCATCGACTCCTGGAAAATCTGCGGCAACGTCGTTATCGCCTTCTGCCCCGCCTTGGTCCTGTAGAACGCGGTGATTTCCCTGATTTCCTCAAGCGTGAAATGGCGGTCATAGATCATGGCCGTATCGAGAATCCAACGGCCGACATTTTCGTTTGCCGTGAAGGTGCGGTTGGTCTCTTCGGCGAGGATTTCGAGCACCCGCTTCGGCACTCCCGGATTGGACCGCTTGATGATGTCGGACATCATGGCCGTAATTTGCGGGATCATGGCTTTCAAAGAATTGAGGGCACCCGATACGCCGATGAGCTCGATGATCGCCTTCTGCTTCTCGGGGTCGACGGCGTGAACCGTCGAGAAAGGCATGAATAAGAGCCAGCCTCCCACAAACACCGGCAGAATTTTTCGCAATATCATGCGACGCTCCCACTTTGAAATTGAACGCGGCGAGATCGACTATAACGCGTAATTCTGGTCGGCGATCTCGTCTTAAAAGATTATCCCAGGAAGCGGCTTGGTTGAAAGCGCCGCGGCGACCTCGCCTCCATGGCGGGATTAGCGGCGCTTTCGGGGCTTGCCGGCCTTGCCGCCTCCACTGCCGTCCGTCGCCTTGACGTAGCCGTCGCGGGTCTGCGGCAGCTTGCGGCTCAGGATCTGCGAGGCGACGACGGTGCGCAGTATCTGCGCCGTGCCGCCGCCGATGGTGAACATGCGCGCGTCGCGGACCATGCGCTCCAGCGGCATGTTGCGCGAGTAGCCGGCGGCGCCGAACACCTGCAGCGCGTCGTTAGTGACGCGGATCGCCGTCTCGGAGGCCATGATCTTGGCCCGCGCCGCTTCCGTGATGTCGGGGAAGCCGCCGTTGGCGACCGCGCCGGCGGCGGCCTTGTGGATCAACAGCCGCGCCGCCTCGATGCCGGTCGACATGTCGACCAGCATCCATTGCAGGCCCTGGAACTCGCAGATCGGCCGGCCGAACTGCTGGCGCGTCTGGGAATAATCCAGCGCCAGCTCGTAAGCGCCTTGCGCGATGCCGAGCGCGACCGTCGCCGCGCCCACGCGTTGCGCGTTATAGGCGTTCATCAGCCCGGCGAAGCCGCGCTTCAAGCCGGTAGTCGGGATCACCGCCATGTCGGCGGGTATTTCCAGGTCCTCGAACACGATCTCGGTCTCCGGAATGCCGCGCAAGCCCATCGCCGGCTCGCGGCGGCCGATACGCAAGCCCTTCGGCGCGATGCCGTTCGCCGGGTCGCGCACGCAGACGAAGCCGGCAATGCCCTGCTCCTTGTTGCCCTCGAACACGCGGGCGAAGATCAGGTGCAGCTTCGAGACGCCGCCGCCGGTGATCCAGTGCTTGGCGCCGTTGAGGATGTAGCGGTCGCCCTTCCGGTCGGCGCGGGTGGTCATCTCGGAAGCGGCGCTGCCGGCGCCCGGCTCGGTGATGCAGATGGCCGGCTTGTCGCCGGCCAGCACCAGCGCGGCGGCGAACTTCTTCTGCGCCTGCGAGCCGTACTTCATGATGGCGCCGATGGCGCCCATGCTGCCCTCGACGACGATGCGCCCAGTCACCCCGCACACCTTCGCCATCTCCTCGATCACCAGGCAGGCGTCGAGATAGCCGAGCCCCGGCCCGCCGTAGGCCTCGGGGATGGTCATGCCCATAAAGCCGGCCTTGGTCAGCGCCGCGACGTTGTCCCACGGGTACTGTTCCGAGCGGTCGATTTCGGCGGCGCGCGGCCGGATCACCTTGTCGGCGAGCCGCCGCGCCGCGCTTCTGAGCTGGATCTGGGTCTCCGTGAGCTCGAACATGGGGCCGCCGCCTTTCAACGGTCGGAAACAGACGGGCGGGCGCGCTTTTTGCCTCCCCGCCGATGGTGTAGAAGAAGTCGCATGGACTTCACGGTCAAGCCCCTATCGCCGTCGCTCGCCGCCGAGATCACCGGCCTGGATCTGACGCAGCCGCTCGGCGCCAACGTCATCGGTGCCGTGCGCCAGGCCTGGCTTGACGCCGGCGGGCTCGTCGTGATCCGCAGCCAGAAGCTGACCACCGCGCATCACATCGCCTTCAGCCGCCAGTTCGGGCCGTTGTTCGGGGCGCCCGGACAGCCGCCGCTGCAGGACACGGTCAGCCGCTACCTGCACCCCGAGCACCCGGAAATCTACCGCGTCTCCAACAAGGTCGAGGGTGGCGTGGCGATGGGCCGGGCGCGCGCCGGCACTTATTGGCATTCCGACGTGTCGTTCCGCGACCGCCCCGCCGCCGCCTCGATCCTCAACGCCATCGAGATCCCGGCGGTCGGCGGCGACACCTTGTTCGCCGACATGGCGCAGGCCTACGCGGCGCTGTCGGACACCATGAAGAAGACGCTCGCGCCGTTGCGCGCCGTCCACGACTTCGCCGTCGCCGCAGCCAGCCAGTATGCGAAGCCGATCGTCGTCGAGAAAGACCTCGAGGGCGGCAATCGCAGCGTCCATCCGGTGGTCCGCACCCACGCCGAAACGGGGCGCAAGAGCCTTTACGTCAACCCCGGCTTCACCTCGCACCTGGAAGGCTTCGCCGCCGCCGAGAGCAGGGCGATCCTGGATTACCTCTATGCCCACGCCACGCGCCCCGAGTTCGTCTACCGTTACCGCTGGCAACGGGGCGACGTGGTGATCTGGGACAATCGCTCGCTGATGCACTACGCGGTCGCCGATTACGGCGACGAACCCCGCTACATGGAACGCACCACCGTCATCGGCGAACGGCCGCAATAACACCGGCCGCGCCATCCCGAAACATTCGTCACCACACCGCGCCCGAGGGCCGCCCCATGGCCGAGACCACCACCGTAACCGTCGAACGCTTGCAGCAACTGTCGACCGCGGCGCTTGCTACCGTCGGCGTGCCGGACGAGGACGCCGCCGCCGTCACCCGCGTCCTTGTCGAAGCCGACATGATGGGCCTTGCCACTCACGGCGTCATCCGACTTACCCCCTACACGACCCGCATCCGCATGGGCGGCGTCAAGGCGAAGCCGCGCGTCACGGTCGACCAACGTGCGCCGTCCCTGGCCGTGGTCGACGGTGATAACGGCCTCGGCCCGGTGATCGGCACGCGCGCGCTCAAGGCGGCGATGGCGATGGCGGCTGCCACCGGCATCGCCTACGTCGGTTGCCGCAATTCTAACCACTTCGGCGCCATGATGCCCTACGCCCTCACCGCCTGCGACGCCGGCTTCGTGATGATCGCCGCCACCAATGCCGGCCCGACCATGCCGCCGTGGGGCGGCGCCGAGGCCCGGATCGGCAACAACCCGCTGTGCGTGGCAGCGCCGATGCCGGGCGGCCCGCATTTCATCCTCGACATGGCGATGAGCGTCGCCGCCCGCGGCAAGATCCGCATCGCCGAGCGCAACAAGACGCCGATCCCCGAAGGCTGGGCGGTCGACAAAGACGGCCGCCCGACCACCGATCCGGTGGCGGCGATGAGAGGGTTCCTGGTGCCGTTCGGCGGCCATAAGGGATCGGGGCTATCCCTGGCGGTCGATATCCTGGCCGGCGTCGTCACCGGCGCCGGGTTCCTGACCGGCATCGCATCGTGGACCGAGCAGCCCAAGGAGCCGCAGCGGGCCGGGCACTTTTTCCTGCTGATCGACCCGGCGCGGCTGACCGGCGCCGGCGCCTTCGCCGAGTCGATGGCGCGGTTCCGGGAGATCATCCATTCGACGCGCGCCGCCGACCCGGCGGCACCGGTGCTGATCCCCGGCCAACGGGAGCAGGAGCGCCGGCGGGCGGCCTTGGAATCCGGCGTCGCCGTGCCGGCCGACCTGCTCGCCGAGGTCGAGGCGCTCGGCCGCTAGGCGAGGCGCAAAATCCCCAAGATTCCGCACGCGGAATCGGGCATAGTTGAAAAAATGCCGGCAACCGCCATCGTCGGCCCGGCGAACGGGGAGGACACCATGGACGTGCGTGCCGCCGTGGCGTTCGATGCGGGCAAGCCGCTCTCCATCGAGACCGTCCGGCTCGAGGGTCCGAAGGCCGGCGAGTGCCTGGTCGAGATCAAGGCCACCGGCATCTGCCACACCGACGAGTTCACCCGCTCCGGCGACGACCCGGAAGGCCTGTTTCCGGCGATCCTCGGCCACGAGGGCGCCGGCATCGTGGTCGAGGCGGGCAAAGACGTGACCTCGCTCAGGAAGGGCGACCACGTGATCCCGCTCTACATGCCGGAATGCCGCCAGTGCGCGTACTGTCTGTCGGGAAAGACCAACCTCTGCCAGGCGATCCGGCCGACGCAAGGCGCCGGCGTGATGCCGGACGGCACCTCGCGCTTCTCCATCGGCAAGCAGAAGATCCACCATTACATGGGCACCTCAACGTTCGCCAACTTCACCGTGGTGCCGGAGATCGCGCTCGCCAGGATTCGCAAGGACGCGCCGTTCGACAAGGTCTGCTACATCGGCTGCGGCGTCACCACCGGCATCGGCGCGGTGATCAACACCGCCAAGGTCAAGCCCGGCAGCAACGTGGTGGTATTCGGGCTCGGCGGCATCGGCCTCAACGTCGTCCAGGGCGCGCGCATGGTCGGCGCCGACATGATCGTCGGCGTCGACGTGAACGCGAAAAAGCGGAAATTGGCCGAGAAGTTCGGCATCACCCATTTCGTCAACCCGAAGGAGGTGAAGGGCGATCTCGTCGGGCACATCGTGGAGCTGACCAGGGGCGGCGCCGACTATTCGTTCGAATGCATCGGCAACGTCAAGGTGATGCGCCAGGCCCTCGAGTGCTGCCACAAGGGCTGGGGCGAATGCACTATCATCGGCGTCGCCGGCGCCGGCCAGGAGATCTCGACCCGGCCGTTCCAGCTGGTCACCGGCCGGGTGTGGCGCGGCACCGCGTTCGGCGGCGCCAAGGGCCGCACCGACGTGCCGAGGATCGTCGACTGGTACATGACCGGCAAGATCAACATCGACGACCTGATCACCCACACCATGCCGCTGGAAAGGATCAACGACGCCTTCGACCTGATGCACAGGGGCGACAGCATTAGGAGCGTGGTCGTCTATTGAGCGAGGCCAATTGAGCCATGAAGGTTTTAGTGCCGCAGACTTTCGTTCCGGGAACGCCGCGCGGCTACGGCAACCGCAAGCGCGAGGACGAGTGGCTCGACGAGATGAAGCGCGCGCTCCGCAAATTCAAGGACCTGGCCGGCACCGACGATCCCGTCAACGTCCGCTACGAGGTCGATTTCGATTTCGTGCTGTGGCCGGGCAGCCCCAAGTACGGCGGCCAGAACCCCTATCACGGCAGCGACCTCGACAACCTGGTCAGGCTCGCCGTCGACGGTCTGACGCCGTTCGAGGGCCGCGGCGCCGGCATCATCACCGACGACCAGGCGATCTATCGCATCAACGCCACCAAGTCGCATGCCTCGGACGAGAAGAAGACCGGCGCCTGGGTGACGGTGAAGGCGCTTTCGGTGAAGCCGTGACCGCGGCGGGCGGCGCCTGAGAGCCCCATGCCGAAGGCGCTGAAGAAGGTGCTGTGCGTCGAGGACGAGGCCGATATCCGCACCGTCGCCGAGCTGGCGCTCGCCTCGGTCGGCGGCTTCCAGGTGTTGCTGTGCTCCTCCGGCGCCGAGGCGATCGAGAAGGCCGCCGGCTTCAAGCCCGACATCATGCTGCTCGACGTGATGATGCCGGGCTTGGACGGGCCGGACACGCTGCGGGCGTTGCGCGCCCTTCCCGGGCTGGCGACGGTGCCGGCGGTGTTCCTGACCGCCAAGGCGATGCCGTCCGAGGTGGCGCGCTACAAGAAGCTCGGCGCGATTGACGTCATCGCCAAGCCGTTCGACCCGATGACGCTCGCCGACCACGTCAAGCGAATCTGGAACAGGCGTGGAAGGAAATGGAGCGGGTGAGGGGAATCGAACCCCCGTCTAAAGCTTGGGAAGCTTTCGTTCTGCCGTTGAACTACACCCGCGGGAATCCGCCGAAACAGTATAATTCGCCGCCCGGCCCAGGCAAGGCGCCGCCCGTCTAGCGGTCACGCCCCTGTGACCGAACGTTATCGCGAACACCCTGTTTTTTGATTGGCTTGGAGCGGGCCGGAGGCTACAAAATCCCCCATGACGACAAAGGAAAGAACGGGCCAGGCAACGGCCATCTGCGCCGGCGGTACCGCCGAGCGGCGGCTTCTCGATCCGCGCAAGTTCAAGGACCCGCGCATCACCGCGAACGGCGAGGAACGTGCCGTTGTCGCGCTGACGCGCCTCAGGACTCTGTGGTTCAACACCGGCAGCCTGTGCAACATCACCTGCCGGAACTGCTACATGGACTCGAGCCCGGCCAACGACAGCCTCGCCTACATTTCGCTGGCCGAGGTTCGTCGCTACCTCGACGAGATCGCCGCCGAGCGCTTAGCCGTCGAGGAGATCGCGTTCACCGGCGGCGAGCCGTTTATGAATCGCGAGCTCCCGGACATGATCGGGGAA
>JACPJY010000069.1 GCA_016187325.1 Rhodospirillales bacterium
GAGCGAGTTGACAGCGATGAGCGAAGGCAGTCTCAAGGCCCCCGAACGCCGGCCCGTCCCCTGGCGCGATCCCGATTTCTACGACCCGGCCAAGCTGGACATGGAACTCCGCCGCGTGTTCGACATCTGCCACGGCTGCCGGCGGTGCTTCAATCTCTGCGACAGCTTCCCGAGGCTGTTCGACCTCATCGACGCCGCGGACATCGGCGAGCTCGACGGCGTCGAAAGCCGCGACTTCAAGTCGGTGGCCGACGCGTGCACGCTGTGCGACATGTGCTTCATGACCAAGTGCCCGTACGTGCCGCCGCACGAATTCAATATCGATTTCCCGCACCTGATGCTGCGCTATCGGGCGGTCGAGCTGAAACAGGGCAAGGTCCCGTTCGCCGCCCGCGAACTGGTCAAGACCGACCGCAACGGCAAGATCGGCTGCCGGATGCCGGCCATCGTCAACTGGGCGACCGACCGCGACAACAAGCTCACCCGCCCGGTGATGGAGGCCGTCGCCGGTGTCCATCGCGACGCGGCGCTGCCCAAATACCATTCGCCGACGTTGGTCGCCGGCGCCGTCGCGACGCCCGAGGTCAACCGCCAGGCACCCGCGTTCGGGCGCAAGGCGGTGCTGTATGCCACCTGCTTCGCGAACTACAACAACCCGGCGATCGGCACGGCGACGCGCAACATGCTGGCCAAGAACGGCGTCGAGACCGAGATTGTCTATCCCGGCTGCTGCGGCATGCCGTCGCTCGAACAGGGCGACCTCGCGGAAGTCGCCGAAAGCGCCAGGCGCGTGGCGCACGGCCTCGGCCAATGGCTCGACAAGGGTTACGACGTGATCGCGCTGGTGCCGTCGTGCGCGCTGATGCTGAAGTTCGAATGGCCGCTGATCGTTCCCGACGACGAGGCGGTGAAGCGCTTGGCCGAGGCGACCTCGGATGTCAGCGAGTACCTGGTCGACATCGCCAAGAACGAAGGACTGGCCGAAGGCCTGAAGCCGCTGGCAGGCGGCGTCGCCGTCCACATCGCCTGCCATGCCCGCGCCCAGAACATGGGCCAGAAGGCGGCCGAGATGCTGCGCCTGCTGCCCTCGACCGAGATCTCGGTGATCGAGCGTTGCTCCGGCCACGGCGGCTCGTGGGGCGTGATGAAGGATAACTTCGAGGTGGGGCTGAAGGTCGGCCGCCCGGTGGCCCGCCAGGTTGCCGACAAGAAGCCGGCGTTCGTCGTCTCCGAGTGCCCGCTCGCCCGCGAGCACATCGTCCAGGGCGCCGAACGCATCAACGGCGAGACGGGCGCCTTCGGCGCCGCTCAGCACCCGATCGAGTTGATCGCCCACGCCTACGGACTTTAACCGGAGCCACGGGAGACCGCCCATGACCACGACCACCCGGACCGGCCGCCGGATCACCAGCGCCGACATCATGCCGGTGGAGCAATACGCGGCCGTGCGCGGCGAGCGCCGCCGCAAGATGACGGAATTGAAGCGCGACCGCCGCGTCGCCGTCGGACCGGACGCCACCTTCTACTTCGAGTGCTACGACACCATGTGGCACCAGATCCACGAGATGCTGTTCATCGAGAAGGGCGGCGCCGACCAGATCGAGGACGAGCTCCGCGCCTACAACCCGCTGATCCCCAACGGTCGCGAGCTGGTCGCCACCATGATGTTCGAGATCGAGGACCCGGCCCGGCGGGCGCATTTTCTGGCCGGCCTCGGCGGCGTCGAGGCAACGGTGACGCTCAGCTTCGCCGACGAAACCATTGCCGCCGTCGCGGAGGCCGACGTCGATCGCACTTCGGCCGAGGGCAAGGCGTCGTCGGTGCACTTTCTGCATTTCCCGTTCACGCCCGGGCAGGTCGAGAAGTTCAGGAAGCCCGGCGCCAAGGTGACGCTCGCCATCGGGCACGGCAAATACGGCCATGCGGCGGTGCTGCCCGAGACGGTGCGCCGGACGCTCGCCAGGGATTTCGACTGAGTCCCTTGCCAAACCGCTAACGCCCGTCGCACAGTTGCCGGCCTCGGGCCGCCCGGCGCGGCATGGGGCTCAAGGCAGGATATGGGCGACGCCATGGACGATCGGAAGCCGCGACCCGGCGCCATGACCGGTAACGGCAAGCAGGCGGTCGAGGCCGGCATCCTCGAGAGCCTGGCCGACCCGGTGATCCTCCTCGACCAGCGCGGCCGCATCCTCGACTGCAACTTCGCCGCCCGCGAGCTTCTCGGCGGCGAGCCCGTCGGCACCGAGCTCGCGAAGGCCCTCGACAGCGGCGGGAGCTGAGAGATTCGGCCCGGCCGGAAGCCGGCGGCGGACGCGCCGGCTACTGAATCACCTCGTCCCGCTGCACGCCCCACAACTCGACGCGGCGCAGCCAGCCTTCGTGGCCGCCGACCTCGACCCGGCACCAGCCGTTGAGGTCCGGACACGCCAGCAGCCGCCCGACCACGCCGGGCTCGATGCGCGCCACCGGCTCGCTGTTGGGGTCGCTCTTGCGGTGGATGGTGCGCACCTCGCCGGTGGCGATGAAGGTGCGCCTCGGCGCCACCATGCTCTGGTGGACCCAGCCTTGGGTTCCCTGCCAATCCCTGATTTTCCGCCAGGTGCCGTACTCGGCGATGATCTCGACCGGCAGGTGCTGGCGCTGATAGACCCAGTCGACCGGGTACTGGACGCCGGGACCGGTGCGCAGGTTCACCTCGCCGGCGCGCAAGGATACAAAACGCGGCAGCGGCAGACCGCTGCCCTTGCTGGCGGCGATCGCCGCCGGCGCCGCGAGCATCGCCCACACCGCCAAAACCCACAGGAAAACGGCTCGTCGAGGACGCACCATCGCCACCTTCGTCTGCGGCCGAAAAGTCTCGGAATCGGCCGTCATTATAGGGCGCCGGCGGCGGCTCCGGTCAAGCCGGAGCGGCCGGCCGCCGCAGCCTCAGGCATAGCCATTGGGCGCTGGACAACCGGGGCGGGGATTGCTAGGCCTGACCGAGGAAAACGCCCTCCTGGGGCGCTTTCGGAGGGGATGGGATGCCCAAGAAAAAGCCGCTGGTGGTGGTCACCCGCAAGCTCCCGGACGTCATCGAGACGCGCATGATGGAACTGTTCGACGTGCGGCTCAACGTCGACGACCACCCGATGTCCGCCGACGAACTGGTGGAAGTGGTGAAGACGGCGGAGGTCCTGGTGCCGACGGTCACCGACGCCATCGACGGCAAGCTCATCGCGGCGGCCGGCAACCAGTTGAAACTGATCGCCAATTACGGCACCGGCGTCGACCACATCGACCTCGCGGCGGCGCGCAAGAAAAACATCGTCGTCACCAACACCCCGGACGTGCTGACCCAGGATACCGCCGACATGACCATGGCGTTGATCCTCGCCGTGCCGCGCCGGCTGGTCGAGGGCGAGCGGGTCATGCGCAAGGGCAACTGGACCGGCTGGTCGCCGACCTGGATGCTCGGGCGTCGCATCTCCGGGAAAAGGCTCGGCATCATCGGCATGGGCCGCATCGGCCAGGCGGTGGCCCGGCGCGCCCGCGGCTTCGGCCTTTCCATCCACTACCACAACCGCAACCGGGTTCACGAGGACATCGAGCACGAGCTCGAGGCCACCTATTGGGAGAGCCTCGACCAGATGCTGGCGCACATGGATTTCGTTTCCGTCAACTGCCCGCACACGCCGGCGACCTATCACCTGCTGTCGGCCAGGCGGCTGAAGCTGCTGCAGCCGCACGCGGTGGTCGTCAACACGGCGCGTGGCGAAGTGATCGACGAAGCGGCGCTGACGCGGCTGCTGGCGGCGGGCGAGATCGCCGGCGCCGGGCTCGACGTATTCGAGCACGAGCCGGCGGTGAATCCGAAGCTGCTGGCGCTCGACAACGTGGTGCTGCTGCCGCACATGAGCTCCGCCACCTTCGAGGGGCGCATCGCCATGGGCGAAAAGGTGCTGGTCAACATCAAGACCTTCGTCGACGAGCACACGCCGCCGGACCGGGTGCTGGTCGAGGCGTTCTGAAGGGCGTCCGTCACGGGCCACCGGCCGTCCGGCGCCGCGCCGGCCCGAAACGGGAAGTTCTAGGTCGTGGACTCAATACGGAAAGTGATCGTCATTCCGGACGTTAGGCGAGCCCGAAAACCGCAGGTTTTCGGCGTGCGAGCCTTGCGATTCGGAATCCAGGGCGGCATGGCTGCGGCCTCCGTTCGTGGATTCCGGATCACTGACCTTCCTTGCCAAATCAAAGATTTGGAGGAAGGTCGTGTCCGGAATGACGCGGTTATGGGCACACGACCTGGCAACCGATGACCGCGAGGCCGATCGCCCGACCGATTCCCTATTGCGACCCGGTGGCGGCGTTCCGGGCGTTTGCCGCCGAGCCCGGCGCGGCGCTGTTCGACAGCGCCGCCGAGGCCGGCGGACGGGGCCGTTACGCCTACATCGCCGCCGCGCCGTTCCGCACCATCGCCGCCGAGGGCGGGCAAACGCTGATCGACGGCCGGCCGGCCGCCGGCGACCCGTTCCAGGCGCTGGAGCGGGAACTCAAACGCTTCCCGGCGGCGACCCTGCCCGGGCTGCCGCCGTTCCAGGGCGGCGCCGCCGGCTCTCTCGGCTACGAGCTCGGCGGACATCTCGAGA
>JACPJY010000217.1 GCA_016187325.1 Rhodospirillales bacterium
ACCACGCCTGACGGGCGCCGAGGCCGGCCGCCTGCATGCCCGGCAGTTCCGGCGCCAGGCCCAGCGACGGCGCGGCGAAGAACGCCGCGAAGCCGGCGAGGCCCCACGCCATGCCGAGGCGGGCATCGACCTTGCGACCGCTGAGGGCGATGGCGCCGGCCAGCATGAAGGCGAAGCCGATGCCGGCGACCACGTCGGCGATGAGCGTGAACAGGTTGCGCTCAAGCCCGTCGGCCGGCTCCCAGGCCTGCGGCTCCGGCATCGCCGTGGCGTGAGTATGTTGCGGCGCCGCCGCCTGGGCGGCGTTCTCGTAGACCTCGGCCGCCAGGATCAGCGGCGTCGTCTTGACCATGTGGGCGCCCCACGCGAAGACGCCGGCGATCAGGCCGGCGAACACCGCCGTCAGGATGATCCGTGCGAACATGTCGGGCCTCCCGTCAGTGGCAGGGGAAGGCGAGAGCGTGGCGGGCGTCGTGGGCGGCGTTGTGCAGCGTGGTCGAATGGGCGAAGCCGGCGCCAAGGACCAGGAACGCGCCGAAGACGATCGCCAGGATGGCGGGCGCGAAGCGCTCGGCCTCGGCGGCCGCGGCGCGGTTCTCGAGAGGGGTGTTGGTGCTAACCATGATCAGATGTCTCCGTTGCGGCCAATCGGGTTCGACATCACCGCTACGGTTTTCACCGCCCCGCCGGAATCCCCCGTCCCGCAGGTTCGCGATGAGGCACGACGGCAGGTCTCCTGGCTTGCGGTTCTTCGTTTGGCGCCGCCTTCCCGGTTGCCCAGTGGCATCGTCGGCGCGAAACTCGCCGCTTACAGTTGCGGGGGCAGCCACGGCTCGGGGCCCCCTCCGGGGTCGACCCTTCCCGTGTTCCCTTTTGATCCCCGGGCTTTATCGCCCATCGGGGAACCGTCCACGCGCCGACTATACGGGGGACCGGCGGCCAGCGTCAATCGCCGGGCGGCACCCGCGTTCGGGTAAAACCCTTGAACTGGATATAATTTTGCCATAAATGCCGCCTACGGTCCGGCGCTTCCCGACCGACCGCCGCCGGCTCGGCGCCCCTCCGTTCACGGAGACCCGCAATGCCCCACACCATCGCCCTCGTCGACGACGACAAGAACATCCTCGCCTCGCTATCGGCGGCGCTCGAGGACGAGGGCTACAAGGTCGACACCTACGTCGACGGCGTCGAGGCCCTCGACGGCATCGGCCGGCGGCCGGTGGACCTCGCCATCCTCGACATCAAGATGCCGCGCATGGACGGCATGGAGCTGCTCGGCAACCTGCGGCGCAAGGACAACCTGCCGGTGATTTTCCTGACCTCCAAGGACGACGAGATTGACGAGGTCATGGGGTTGCGTATGGGCGCCGACGACTACATCAAGAAGCCGTTCTCGCAGCGGCTGCTGCTGGAGCGCATCCGCGCCGTGCTGCGCCGTCACCAGGTCGGCGGAGCCGAACAAACCGCCGCCGAGGTCCTGCGCCGCGGCGAGCTCGTCCTCGACCGTGCCCGGCATCTCTGCACCTGGAAGGGCAAGGAGGTGAACCTGACGGTCACCGAGTTCCTGCTGGTCGAGGCGCTGGCCCGCCGGCCCGGCCACGTCAAGAACCGCGACCAGCTGATCGACGCCGCCTACGGCGAGAACATCTACGTCGACGACCGCACCATCGACAGCCACGTCAAGCGGCTGCGCCGGAAGTTCAAGGATGTCGACGCCGAATTCTCGGAAATCGAGACGCTTTACGGCGTCGGCTACCGCTACCGCGGCGCCTGACGCCCGGCACCGGTGACATGACGCGGAGGTCCGTGCAGCAAGCGAAAGGCCGGGCGCGGAGCCGCCAGGGACGCCGTGTGTTTTCACCGCTGACGCGGCGCATCCTCGCCGTCAACGTCGTCGCGCTGGCGATCCTCGGCGTCGGTCTGCTCTACCTCGGCGAATACCGCCGCAACCTGATCGAGAACGAGCTGACTGCGCTCAACGTACAGGCCGAGATGTTCGCCGCCGCCCTCGGCGAGGGCGCCGTCGTCGCCGACAGCCCGCCCGGGCACCAGCTGGCATCCGAGATCGCCAACCAGATCGTGCGCCGGCTGGTCGAGACGACCGGCACCCGGGCGCGGCTGTTCCGCAACGACGGCACCATGGTTGCCGATTCCCGGCAGCTGGTCGGGCTCGGCGGCGCGGTGCGGATCGAGGAGCTGCCGCCGCCGGGCAGCGACGGCGGGTTCATCAACAAGACGCTCGACATCTACGACCGGCTGGTGCGGGGGGTAACCGGCCGCCAGCCGCTCGAGCCCTACCGCGAATACGTCTCCCAGCACGCCCGCAACTACCCCGAGGTGATCAAGGCGCTGACCGGCGAGCCGGTCAAGGTGGTGCGCAGCGGCGGCGGCGACCATATGGTGCTGAGCGTCGCCGTACCGGTGCAGCGCTACAAGCACGTGCTGGGCGCGCTGATGCTGACCCGCGGGTCGCGCGTCATCGATACCGCGCTGCTGAAGGTGCGCCTCGACATCCTGAAGATCTTCGGCATCGCGCTCGGGATCACGGTGCTGCTGTCGCTGTACCTCGCCGGTACCATCGCGCGGCCGATCCGCCGCCTGGCCGCCGCCGCCGAGCGGGTGCGCCGCGATCACGGCCGCCACGAGACCATCCCCGACTTCGCCGGCCGCAACGACGAAATCGGCGATCTGGCCGAAAGCCTGAGGGAGATGACCCAGGCGCTATGGCTGCGCATGGACGCCATCGAGCGCTTCGCCGCCGACGTCGCCCACGAAATCAAGAACCCCCTGACCTCGCTCAGGAGCGCCGTCGAGACCACGGTCCGTCTCAGGGACCCGGAGCAGCAGCGCAAGCTTCTCGCCATCATCAAGGAGGACGTCAGCCGCCTCGATCGGCTGATCAGCGACATCTCGGACGCGTCCAGGCTGGACGCCGAGCTGTCGCGGGCCGAAACCGAACCGGTCGACCTCAGCGCCATGCTAGGGACGCTCGTCAACATGCACGAGGCGACCGCCGAGGGCGGACCGGCGATCCGGTTCACCCTGCCGGCCGAGGGTGAGCCCCTGGTCGTCAGCGGCATCGAGGGTCGCCTGGCGCAGGTGTTCCGCAACCTGCTCGCCAACGCGGTGTCGTTCAGCCCGGCGGGCGGCGTGATCGCGATCACGGCTGCCCGCGACGACAGCTGGATCGCCGTCGACATCGAGGACGACGGCCCCGGCATCCCCGCCGGCAAGGAACAGGCGATCTTCGAGCGCTTCTATTCCGAGCGCCCGGAGAGCGAGAAGTTCGGCACCCATTCCGGCCTCGGGCTCAGCATCTCCCGGCAGATCGTCGAGGCCCACGGCGGCCAGATCACCGCCGCCAACCGGCCGAGGCCCGACGGCAGCGTCGCCGGCGCTCGCTTCACCGTGCGGCTGCCGGCGCCGTGACCGTCTTGTGGCGAACGGGGCGCGGAGGCGGGCGCGGTTGACAGTCCGGGGCCGGCCCTCCACGCTTCGGCGATGGATCAGACGCATGCCACCTGCGTGGACATCGACGGGGCCGGCGTTCTGTTGCGCGGACCTTCCGGCAGCGGCAAGTCGGATCTGGCGTTGCGCCTGATCGACGGCGGCGCCCGCCTGGTCGCCGACGACTGCGCCCGGCTCAGGCGTTCCGGCGACCGGCTGATCGCCTCGGCGCCGCCCGAGATTGCCGGCCGCATGGAGGTGCGTGGGCTCGGCATCATAGACTTCGAGACATTAGCCGAGACGCCGCTGCGTCTGGTCGTCGACCTAGTGGCGCCGGGCGACATCGAAAGGCTGCCGCAGCCGGCAACCGCCGAGGTGCTCGGCGTTCGCCTGCCGCTGGTACGGCTGGCGCCGTTCGAGGCGTCGGCGCCAGCCAAGGTGCGGGCCGCGTTAAAGGCCGCCGGCGACGGCCGTTGGACGAAGGCGACGCCATGAGCAAGACCGCGCGCAGGAACCCCAAGGCGGGCCCGCCGAAGACGAAGGCGGTCGGGGGGGCGCCGCCGGTGCTGCTGGTCACCGGCGTCTCCGGCGCCGGCAAGAGCTCGGCCCTGAAGGCGCTCGGGGACCTCGGCTACGAGGCGGTCGACAACCTGCCGGTATCGTTGATCGGCCGCCTGGTGATGCCCGGCGACTTCCCGCGGCCGATTGCCGTCGGCGTCGATATCCGCACCCGCGACTTCGACGCCCAGAGATTTCTGGCCGAGCTCGATCGTCTCGCGGTGCGCGCCGGCGTCGCCGTCAAGCTGCTGTTCATGGATTGCGACGACGAGGTGCTGGTGCGCCGCTACGAGGAGACTCGCCGCCGCCATCCGCTCGCCGACGATCGCCCGGTCTCCGACGGGCTCCGGCGCGAGCGCGCCATGATGACGAGCGTGCTGGCGCGGGCGGATCTGCGCATCGACACCTCGGAGATGGCGCTGGCCGACCTGAAGCGGACGCTGGAGGGGCACTTTGGGATCGAGGGCGCGAGCGAACTCGCCCTGTTCGTGACCTCCTTCTCCTACCGCCTGGGCCTGCCGCGCGACGCGGACCTGGTATTCGACGTGCGGTTCCTCAAGAACCCGCACTACGACCGCGATCTCAGGCCGCTCACCGGCCTCGATCAGGCGGTCGGCCGCTTCATCGCCGCCGACAAGAAGTTCAAGCCGTTTTTCGCGAACCTGACGCGGCTCCTGGAGCCGCTGCTTGCCGCCTATGCCGCCGAGGGCAAAAGCTATCTCACCATCGCCGTCGGCTGCACGGGGGGCCGTCATCGTTCTGTTTTCGTGGCCGAAAGACTGGCCCGCTGGCTGGCGAGACTCGGCCGGCCGGCGCGCCTCAGCCACAGGGACTTGGACAAATCAGGCAATTGATTGCAAACTTGCGCCCCAACGACGCCGGACCGGCACAATCGGCACCGCCGGTAAGGGTCCGACTTGAGGGGAGGCCTTGATCGAGATGATCGGGATGGTGCTTGTGACCCATGGCCGCCTGGCCGAGGAGCTGATCGCGGCGCTCGAGCACGTGGTTGGCCCGCAGCCGAACGTGACTGCCGTCTGCATCGGACCCGACGACGACATGGAGCAGCGGCGCAAGGAAATCCTGGAACGCACCGCCAAGGCCGACGAGGGCGATGGCGTGGTGCTGTTGACCGACATGTTCGGCGGCACGCCGTCGAACCTGGCGATCTCGGTGATGGACAAGGCCAACGTCGAGGTGATCGCCGGCGTGAATTTGCCGATGCTGATCAAGCTGGCCAGCGTGCGCAAGACGGAAAAGCTGTCCGATGCCGTGCAAAGCGCCCAGGAAGCCGGCCGCAAGTACATCAACATCGCATCGCAACTGCTATCGCAGGATGCGAAATGAGTCGCGGGCGATGAGCGCCCGCGAAACCACCAGCAGACGGGTCGGCAAGGCCACCGCAGTGACGGTCCGCCGCCGCGTCGAGATCGTCAATGCGCGCGGCCTGCATGCTCGGGCGGCCGCCAAGTTCGCGAAAACGGCAGGCGCGTTCAAGGCCAAAATCACGATCACCAAGGGCGAGTACACGGTGTCGGCGCTGTCGATCATGGGCCTGATGATGCTTGCGGCGGCGCCCGGAAGCGCGCTCGAGCTGGAGGCCATCGGCCCCGATGCCGGGGTCGCCATCGAGGCGTTGGCGGCGCTGGTTGCCAACCGCTTCGAAGAGGACGACGCCCCGGCATGACCGCCGGAGGACGGCTGAACATGGCCAAGGAACAGAATTTCGAGGGCTTGGGCGTCGCGCCGGGGATCGCCATCGGTCCGGCCTACGTGCGCGAGAGCGGCGCCGTCGACGTGCCGGAGCGCCGCATCCTCAAGAAGGAAGTCCCCGGCGAACAGCGGCGCCTTGCCGCCTCCGTGCGCCTCGCACGGCGCCAGATCAAGGCGCTGCAGAAGCGCGCCGCCGACACCCCCGGTGCCGCCGGCGAGGAGTTGACGATCCTCCTCGATGCCTACCTGCAGATGCTCGAGGATTCGCGCCTGGTGCGCGGCGCCCAGCGCCGCATCGCCGCGGCGCGTATCAACGCCGAGGCGGCGGTGAACGCCGAGATCGCCGACATCGCCAAAGTCTTCCAGGCCATGGACGATGCCTACATCGCCTCCCGCCTCGACGACATCCGCGAGGTCGGCAACCGGTTGCAGCGCAATCTGACGCGCACCCCGATCCGGCCGTTCTCGGCGGTGCCCGAGGGCAGCGTCATCATCGCCGAGCAACTGACCCCAGCCGACACCGCGCAGCTCGACCCAGCGCGCATCGCCGGCGCCGCGACCATGCTCGGCGGCACCGAGGGCCATACCGCGATCATGGCTCGCGCCCTCGGCTTGCCGACGGTGCTCGGCGTCGCCGGTCTGATCGAGGGCGTCAACACCGGCGACATGGTGATTGTCGACGGCGCCACCGGCCAGGTGATCGTCAACCCGGCGCCCCGGACCATCGCGGCCCACGAGCGCCGCCGCGCCGACCTGGCGCGGCAAACCCGCCGCCTCGACAGGTTGCGCAGCCTCGCCGCCATCACTCGCGACGGCACCGAGATCAATCTGCAGGCCAATGTCGAACTGCCGATCGAGATGGCGACGGTGGCGCAGGCCGGCGCCGCCGGCATCGGGCTCCTGCGCAGCGAGTTCATGTTCATGAACCGCGACGACATCCCGAGCGAGGACGAGCAGACCCAAGCGTTGGTGGACGTCATCGGCGTCATGGGCGACCGGCCGGTGACCGTGCGCACCCTCGACGTCGGGGCCGAGAAGCCGGTGGCGGCGCTGTTGAACGGCATCGACGAAGGCGCGGTTTCCACGCTGGGCCTGCGCGGCATTCGCCTGTCGCTGGCCCAGGTTGATGTTCTGGAAACGCAGTTCCGGGCGATTTTGCGCGCCGGCAATCGCGGCCATGTGCGCATCCTGCTGCCGATGGTCAGCAACGTCGCCGAGGTGCGCAAGGCGCGCGAGATCCTGAAACGCGCCGCCGCCAAGCTGCGCCGGCGGCGGGTCAAGATTCCCGAGCACCTGCCGCCGGTCGGGGTGATGATCGAGGTGCCGGGAGCGGCGCTGGCGGCGGACGCGCTCGCTACGGCCAGCGACTTCTTCGCCATCGGCTCCAACGACCT
>JACPJY010000001.1 GCA_016187325.1 Rhodospirillales bacterium
ATCCCCGGCTCGTCGGAGGTCTACGACCGCGGCTTCGTTGTCTACTCCAACCGGGCGAAGCAGGATTTGCTCGGTGTGCCGGAGGCCTTGATCAAGTCAGTCGGCGCCGTCAGCGAGGAGGTCGCGCGCGCCATGGCCGACGGCGCCATCGCCCGCTCCGAGGGCACGCTCAGCGTCGCCGTCACCGGCATCGCCGGGCCGGGCGGCGCGACGCCGGGCAAGCCGGTCGGGCTGGTGCACATCGCCGCTGCCCGCACCGGCCACCCGACGATCCACGAACGTCACGTGTTCAAGGGCGACCGCGACGCCATCCGTATGCAAGCGGTCGACGCGGCGCTGGCGCTGCTGCTCAGGCGGGCGGAATAAGGATTATCCCAGATTCTTCGGATACGACTTTGTCTAATCAAACATCTTTTCAAACTCAACAAACAACTTTTTAAAACGATTTCTTGCTCCCGTGCTGATGTCCATGGGTTCACCGGTAGCAAGTTTCTCCTGGAAAAATGTCAATATTTCTTTTTTTGTCGAAGATTTCATTGTATCAAAATGTTGAGAAATAATTTCTAACTCTTTTTTTCCCAACATGTCCTCAATTTTTTTAGCGTCCGTTATAAGATCTGAAATCGTGGCAATTTACTACACCGAGTATAATCTATTACATCGTTGGTTGATTGTGCTAGCGTTTACCGCTTGGACTGACCATAAAGCTTCGCCGCACGCTTCTCGAACGACGAGATCATGCGCTGCACCGCCTCGTTGAAGACGGCGCCGATGGCGGCCTGCAGGAGCTTCGAGCGGAACTCGAAATCGACGTAGAAGTCGATCAGGCAGTGGCCGTCGCCATAGGGCTCGAAAACCCAGTGGTTGGTGAGGTACTTGAACGGGCCCTCCGAGTAGGACACGTCGATCCGCTTCGGCTTCCGGCACACCACCTTGGTGGTGAACTTTTCGCGGAACATCTTGAAGCCGATCACCATGTCGGAGATCGAGGTGTCGCCCTTGCGCTCGCGCACCCGCGTCGCCACGCACCACGGCAGGAACTCCGGATACTTCTCGATATCCGCGACCAGATCGAAAAGCTGCTGCGGCGTGTGCGGAAGGACGCGTTTCTCGGCGTGCGTCGGCATGGCGGCGAAGCTTTCTCCCGAAGCGCGGCCGCCGTCAACCGCGGCTACGGCACCCGATTATGCGCCGGGGGCGTTCCGGCGCGCCAGGCGCAGCGCCTCGAAGTCCTTGTCGGCGTGGTAGGAGGAGCGCGTCAGCGGCGACGACGCCACCAGCAGGAACCCCTTGAGGAGCCCGATGCGCCGGTACTCGGCGAACTCGTCCGGCGGCACGAAGCGCATCACCGGGGCGTGGCGGCGGGTCGGCGCCAGGTACTGGCCGATGGTCAGGAAATCGACGTCGGCCGAGCGCAGGTCGTCCATCACCTGCATCACCTCGTTCCACTCCTCGCCGAGGCCGACCATGATGCCGGACTTGGTGAAAATCTTGGGGTCCAGCTTTTTCGCGTTCTCCAACAGCCGCAGCGATTCGTAATAGCGCGCCCCCGGCCGGATGGTCGGATACAGCCGCGGCACGGTCTCCAGGTTGTGGTTGAAGACGTCCGGGCCGGCAGCGATCACCGCTTCCAGAGCGCCCGGCTTGCCGCGGAAATCGGGGGTCAGCACCTCGATAGTGGTCTCGGGCGCGGTGTCGCGGATGCGGCGGATGCATTTGACGAACTGCCCGGCGCCGCCGTCCGAGAGGTCGTCGCGGTCAACCGAGGTGATCACCAGATGCCGCATGCCCATCTCGGCGACCGAGATCGCCAGGTTCTCCGGCTCCATCGGATCGACGGCGCGCGGCTTGCCGGTGGCGACGTTGCAGAACGCGCACGCCCGGGTGCAGATGTCGCCGAGGATCATCACCGTCGCGTGCTTGCGCGACCAGCACTCGCCGATGTTCGGGCACGCTGCTTCCTCGCACACGGTGTGCAGGTTGCGCTCGCGCATCAACCGCCGGGTCGCGGCGTAGCCCTCCGACGTCGGCGCCTTGACGCGGATCCAGTCCGGCTTGCGCATCAGCGGGTTCTCCGGGTTGCGCGCCTTCTCGGGATGCCGGAGGTGACGGACGTTGCTCATGGCCTACAGATGATCCCGTTGCCGGTGCCGGTCAAGTCGACTTGCCCAAAGCCACGTGGTAGCGCACCCAGTCGGTCTTGCCGGCGAGCTTATCGTAGAGGGCGCGCGCCGTGCGGTTGTCCCGTTTGGTCATCCAGTATACCCGGTACCAGCCCATCTGCTGGCCGCGATCCAGCACCGCCTGGATCAGGGCGCGGCCGGCGCCCTTCCGTCTCGCCTCGGGGGCGACAAAAAGGTCCTCCAAATAGCACGCCGGCCGCTCGCTCCACGTCACCGGGTGCAGCACGCAGTTGACGATGCCGATTACCGGGCCGTCGCAGGCGACCAACCCGAACAACGGCGAATCGGCATCCATCAGGCAGCGCCACGTGGCGTCGGTGACCGACCCCGGGATCCTGGTCTCGTAGAAGTCGCAATATCCCCGCCACTGTGCCCTCCACGCTTCCTCGTCGTCGACCGCCAGATCGCGGATGGTGATGGTCATGCCCGCCACCCATCAGATGTGGATGGCGCGACCATACGCGTCGAGCACGGATTCGTGCATCATCTCGCTCAGCGTCGGGTGCGGGAAGATAGCGTGCATCAGCTCTTCCTCGGTGGTTTCCAGGTTCATGGCGACGACGAAGCCCTGGATCAGCTCGGTGACCTCGGCGCCGACCATGTGGGCGCCGAGAAGCTGCCCGGTGTTGCCGTCGAATACGGTCTTGACCAGCCCGTCCGGCTCGCCGAGCGCGATCGCCTTGCCGTTGCCGATGAACGGGAAGCGGCCGACTTTGACCTGATGGCCCTTCTCTTTCGCCTTGGCCTCGGTCAGGCCGACGCTCGCCACCTGCGGCTGGCAGTAGGTGCAGCCCGGTACTTGCAGCTTGTTCAACGGATGTGGATGAAGTCCTTTGATTTTCTCCACGCAGATGACGCCCTCGTGCTCGGCCTTGTGAGCGAGCATCGGCGGCCCGGCGACGTCGCCGATGGCGTAGACGCCGGGCTCATGGGTAGCCGAATACTCGTTGGCGACGATGCAGCCCTTGTCGGTCTTGACCTTGGTGTTCTCCAATCCCAAGCCCTCGATGTTGCCGACCACGCCGACCGCCGAGATCACCCGGTCGACGGTAATTTCGCTCTTCTTGCCCTTGGAGTCCTCGATGGTACAGGTGACGGTGTCCTTGCCCTTCTTCAGCGCCACCACCTTGGCGCCGGTCATGATCTTCATGCCCTGCTTCTCGAACTGCTTGCGGGCAAGGCCCGCGATCTCGGCGTCCTCGACCGGCAAGATCTGCGGCAGGATCTCGACCACCGTCACCTCCGAGCCCAACGTGTGGAAGAAGCTCGCAAACTCGATGCCGATGGCGCCGGAGCCGATCACCAGCAGCGACTTCGGCATCACGTCCGGCACCAGCGCCTCGAAATACGTCCATACCAGCTTGCCGTCGGGTTCCAACCCCGGCAGCGCCCGGGGCCGGGCGCCGGTGGCGATGACGATGTGCTTGGCGGTGAGAGTCGGCAGCGCCTTGTCGTCCTTGCTGGCGGCGACCTTACCACCGCCCGCCAGCTTCGCCTCGCCGTCGACCACCGTCACCTTGTTCTTCTTCAGCAGGAAGCCGACGCCCTTGTTGAGTTGGCCGGAGATGTCGCGCGAGCGCTTCACCACCTTGGCAAGGTCGAAGCTGACGTCCCTGGCGCGGAGCCCATAGGCGTCGGCGTGGGCCATGTAGTGGAAGATTTCCGACGAGCGCAGCAGCGCCTTGGTTGGGATGCAACCCCAGTTGAGGCAGATGCCGCCGAGATGTTTCTTTTCAACCACGCATACCTTCATGCCGAGCTGCGCGGCGCGAATGGCGGCGACGTAGCCGCCCGGCCCGCCGCCGATGACGATGACGTCGAAGTTGGTGTCGGCCATGACGCGCTCCTTACAGAAGGATGGTGGCGGGAGCTTCGATCAGCTTCTTGAACGCGGCCAGGAACTCCGCCCCGACAGCGCCGTCCACCACCCGGTGGTCGACCGCCAGCGTGCAACTCATCAGCGTCGCCACGGCGAGTTGGCCGCCCTTGACCACGGCCCGCTGCTCGCCGGCGCCAACCGCCAGGATGCAGCCCTGCGGCGGGTTGATGATGGCGGCGAACGTCTTGATGCCGTACATGCCCAAATTCGAGATGGTGAAGGTACCGCCCTGGTATTCCTCGGGCTTCAGTTTGCCAGCGCGCGCCTTCGCCGCCAGCCCTTTCATCTCGTCGGAGATGGCGACGATACCCTTCAACGCGGCGGCGCGCACTACCGGCGTGATCAGCCCGCCCTCGATGGCGACGGCGACCGAGATGTCAGCGCGGTCGAAGCGCCGGATCGCGGCGTCGGTCCACATGGCGTTGGCCGCCGGCACGCGCCCCAAAGCGAGCGCCACGGCGCGGATGACGAAGTCGTTGACCGACAGCTTGTAGTTGCCCTCGCCTTCCGGCGCCGCGTCGTTGAGCTCCTTGCGCAAGGCGAGCAGCCTGTCGATCTCGCAATCGACGCTGAGGTAGAAGTGCGGGATTTGCTGCTTGGCCTCGGTGAGCCGTCGGGCGACCACCTTGCGGATCGAGGAATTGGGAATCTCCCGGTAGGGCGGCAGGCCCTCCGCCGACACGGTGATCGGCGCCACCGCTTGAGCCGCGACCGCCGGGGTCATGCGGGCGCCGCTGCCGGCCGCCGCGGCCTCGATGTCGCGCTTGACGACGCGGCCGCGCGGGCCGGAGCCGGAAATCCGGGTCAGATCGAGGTTGTGTTGGCCCGCCAGCCGCCGCGCCAGCGGGCTGGCGAACACGCGGCCGCCGGCCGCCTTCGGTGCCGGCGCGGGCGCCGGGGCTTTCACTGCTGCCGGTGCCACCGGTTTCGGCGCCGGTGGAGCCGCCGCCGGTTTTGCCGCCGGCGCGGCGACGCCTGCGCCCTTCAACGCCGAAGCGTCCTCCCCTTCCTCGAGCAGCAGCGCAATCGGCTGGTTGACCAGCACGCCCTCGGTACCCTCGGCGACCAGGATCTTGCCGAGCGTCCCCTCGTCGACCGCCTCCACCTCCATGGTCGCCTTGTCGGTCTCGATCTCGGCCAGCACGTCGCCGGACTCGACGGCGTCGCCTTCCTTCTTATGCCACTTCGCCAGCTTGCCGTCGGTCATGGTCGGCGACAGCGCCGGCATCAGGATTTGGATCGGCATGGTCCCGTTCCCCCTTCCGGCGTCAGCGGTAGCAGACGGATTTCGCCGCCTCGACGATGTTGTGCGGCTTCGGCACCGCCAGCGCCTCCAGGTTGGCGGCATAGGGCATCGGCACGTCGACGCCGGCGACGCGGGCAACCGGCGCGTCGAGGTCGTCGAACGCCTGTTCCATCATCACCGCCGCCAGCTCCGAGCCGACGCCGCACACCGGCCAGCCCTCCTCGACGCTGACCAGGCGGTTGGTCTTCTTGACCGACTCAACGATGGTGGCGGTGTCCAGCGGCCTGAGCGTGCGCAGGTTGATGACCTCGGCGTCGATGCCTTCCTCGGCCAGCTTCTTCGCCGCCTCCAGCGCCACGCCGACCATCAGCGAAAAGGCGGTGATGGTGACGTCCTTACCCGGACGCTCGATCTTGGCGCGGCCGATCGGCAGGATGAACTCCGGATCGGCCGGCAGCGCGAAGGCCTGGCCGTAGAGGATCTCGTTTTCGAGGAAGATCACTGGGTTGGGGTCGCGGATTGCCGCCTTCAGGAGCCCCTTGGCGTCGGCCGCCGACCACGGGCTGACTACCTTCAGCCCCGGGCAGTGGGCGAACCACGACGCGTAGCACTGCGAGTGCTGGGCGGCGACGCGGGCGGCGGCGCCGTTGGGGCCGCGGAACACGATCGACGCGCCCATCTGGCCGCCGGACATATAGAGGGTCTTGGCCGCCGAGTTGATGATCTGGTCCATCGCCTGCATGGCGAAGTTGAAGGTCATGAACTCGACGATCGGCTTCAGGCCGCCGAACGCCGCGCCGACGCCGAGCCCGGCGAACCCGTGCTCGGTGATCGGCGTGTCGATCACCCGCTCGGACCCGAACTCGTCGAGCAGCCCTTGGCTGACCTTGTAGGCGCCCTGATATTGGGCGACCTCCTCGCCCATCAGGAACACCGTCGGGTCGCGGCGCATCTCCTCGGCCATGGCGTCGCGCAGCGCCTCGCGCACGGTCAGCGTCACCGTCGGGCCGGCAAATTCGGCTTCCACCGGTCGCGCAGCGGTCGGCGCCATCGGCGCCGCCGGGGCTTTGGCTTGCGTCGGCTGGGGCTTGGCCGTCGGGGCCGGAGCCGCTGCCGGCGCGGCGGCGGGCACGTCCTCGCCTTCCTCGACGATGATGGCGATCGGCGTGTTGACGGCGACGTTCTCGGTGCCGGCGCCGACCAGGATCTTTCCCAGGATCCCCTCGTCGACCGCCTCGACTTCCATGGTCGCCTTGTCGGTCTCGATCTCGGCGAGCACGTCGCCGCTCGCCACCGAGTCGCCCTCGTTTTTGACCCATTTGGCGATCTTACCTTCGGTCATGGTCGGCGACAGCGCCGGCATCAGGACTTGTGTGGCCATGTCATTACCTCGATTGCGGGGCGGATGGCGGGGTCACGCTTCGACCAGGATGTCGGTGTAGAGTTCCGACGGATCCGGTTCCGGGCTTTGCTGCGCGAAGTCGGCGGCCGCGGTGACGACGGCCTTGACGTCCTTGTCGATGTCCTTCAGCATCGCCTCGTCGGCCATCTTATCGGCGATCAGCTTATCGCGCAGGTTGTCGATGGGGTCGCTTTCCTTGCGCACTTTGCTGACCTCTTCCTTGTCGCGGTACTTCGCCGGGTCCGACATCGAGTGACCGCGGTAGCGGTAAGTCTTCATCTCGAGGATGAATGGTCCCTTGCCGGAACGGCACCATTCGCTGGCTTCCGCGCCGGCCTCCTTGACCTCGATCACGTCCATGCCGTCGACCTGCTTGCCGGGGATCTTGAAGGACTCGCCGCGGCGGTAGAGTTCGGTGGACGCCGACGCACGCTCGACCGCCGTGCCCATGCCGTAGCGGTTGTTCTCGATGACGTAGATCACCGGCAGCTTCCACAGCGACGCCATGTTGAAGGCCTCGTAGATCTGGCCCTGGTTGATGGCGCCGTCCCCGCAGTAGGCCTGGCAGACGCCGCCGTCCTTCTTGTACTTGTGGGCGAACGCCAGCCCGGTGCCGAGCGGCATCTGTGCGCCGACGATGCCGTGGCCGCCGAAGAAGTTCTTCTCGCGGCTGAACATGTGCATCGAGCCGCCCTTGCCCTTGGAATAGCCGCCGGCGCGCCCCGTCAGCTCCGCCATCACGCCCTTCGGGTCCATGTCCCAGGCCAGCATGTGGCCGTGGTCGCGGTAGCTGGTGATGACGGTGTCGACCGGCTGCGAGGCCTCCATCATGCCGACGACCACCGCTTCCTGGCCGATGTAGAGGTGACAGAAGCCGCCGATCAGGCCCATGCCGTAAAGCTGCCCCGCCTTTTCCTCGAAGCGGCGGATTAGCAGCATGTGCTTATAGGCGTCGAGAAGTTCCTCGCGGCTGGCGCCGATGTCGACGCCGGGTTTCTTGCGTGCGGACGCCCCCGCGGACGCGGATTTCGCTGCCTTGGCCATGATTCCTCCCGGGAATCCCCTTTTGTGCCGTCGCCCGGCGTCGGGGCCGGCAACGTCCTTAAGGAGGGCCACGTTAAAGCAGCCAAATGCGCTTTACAAGCGCCTAGGATTGCGAAAAGCCCTTGAAATGGCGAATTAAATTTCGATCAACTCCATTTTAGTTAAGTGATTTTTCCCGTTCGCTTTTTTGACTCAGGCGACGCTGCGGGCGGCGGTTTCCATGTCCGCCCGGCGCTTGTCGTCGAGCCACGGCCACAGGCAGCCGGTGGCCGCCACGAAGGCGTCGAGCCCCGGTTTCGCGGGCGCCCACGCCCTGGCCTTTTGCTGCCAATCGGCGAGCGCCGCGTAGCCGTCCCAGTAGCAGACGGCGACGGTACGGCCCTCCGCCGCCTGCTCGGTCTGGAAGCCGAGGTAGCCCGGCTGCATCGCCGCCAGCGCCACCAGCAGCGACGCGGTGCCGCCGAAATCCCCTCCCTGGTACTCCTTGGGGGGCGTTGTATAGACGACGGCGTAGAACGGCGGCCTGCGGATTTCACTAAGCAGGCTCATGGCAGCAGCCCCGCCAGGCTGAGGATGGCCGCGAACAGGAAGGCCCCGAGACCGCGGAACTCGACGTCGCGGGCGGCGAGCACGACATCCTGCATCAGTCCGGCGAAGTGGCTGGGCTCCTCGACTCGGGTGATCCAGATGTCGCAAGCGTCGGCCAGGCCGACGCCGAACTGCTCGTGCAGGCGGCTATCGCCGGCCGCCTTCCAGCCTTCGATGGCAGCGATGTCCTCCCAGTAGGACACGGTCACCCGCCGTCCGTGCTCGTTGTGGGCGGTCTCCAGGCCCAGGAAGCCGGGCTGACAGGTGGCTAGCGTCACCATGTGATCGGCCGGGGCGCCGTTCTCGGCGGTCCCGAGGCCGTCCTGGGCTTGGTCCAGGATTGCCGCGTAATAGGGCGGAGCCAGGTTTTCTGCGAGGCTACCCATCATTTCCTCCTTTTTCCCTCGAGTATGACGATGTCGTTGGAATAGCCGTAGTTCAGCATCAGCCGCGCCCGCTCCTCGAGCATGTCGGGGTCCAGGCTGCCCGGATTCATGAGATGGACGCGGTTTTCGAGTGTTTCCCGCTCGGCGCGGGTCTGGGCGAGCACGGACTTGGCGGCATCGACCCGTTGTTTGATGTTCCACCACGCGATCAGGCCGCGATCGCCGTGGACCACGTGATAGGCGAAATAGCCCACCGCGCAGACGCCGAGCACAGGCCCGACGACATGGCGCGCGCGCGCGCGAATTTCCTGCAGTAATCCCATTGACTGTGGACCCCTGGGTGGCGGTCGTTTGTGTATCCACAGTCCCGAACCCGCGGCGATGATTACGCGGCAAACCTTAAGAACAGGTTAGCGGGCGGGGTTGATGGCGCGCACCGCGAAACGCGCGAACCCGGAAGCTTGTCGGCAACGATCAGTGCTGGCGTGAAGGCAACGCCGGTCAATCCCGGGTCAGCGGGAGTTCGACGCAGGATTCTAAATCAACGAGTTAGAGCGCGTCCTTCAACGTAGGACTGAATGCCCGGCGTAGCGCGCCGCCGGCCCCAGTTGCTGCTCGATGCGGATCAGTTGGTTGTACTTGGCCAGCCGGTCGGAGCGGCTGAGCGAGCCGGTCTTGATCTGGCCGGCGTTGGTGGCGACCGCGATGTCGGCGATGGTCGCGTCCTCGGTCTCGCCGGAGCGGTGCGAGATCACCGTCGCGTAGCCCGCCTTGTGGGCGGCGGCGATGGTTTCGAGGGTCTCGGTCAGGGTGCCGATCTGGTTGACCTTGATCAGGATGGCGTTGGCCACCCCCTTCTTGATGCCTTCCGCCAAACGCTTCGGGTTGGTGACGAACACGTCGTCGCCGACCAGCTGCACCTTGCCGCCGAGCGCCTTGGTCAGCGCCTGCCAGCCGTTCCAATCGTCCTCGGCCATGGCGTCCTCGATCGAGTAGATGGGGTAGTCCCTGACCAGCTTCTCGTAAAACTTGACGTTGCCGGCGGCATCCAGCGTCTTGCCCTCGCCTTCCATGCGGTACTTGCCGCCCTTGAAGAACTCGTTGGAAGCGGCGTCGAGCGCCACCATCACGTCCTTGCCGGGCTTGTAGCCGGCGCCCTCGATCGCCTTCAGGATGAAGTCGAGGGCCTGGGTGGCGCTCTTGAGGCAGGGCGCGAAGCCGCCCTCGTCACCGACGTTGGTGCCGTGGCCGGCCTTCTTCAAGGCGCCCTTCAGGGTCTGGAACACTTCCGAGCCGGCGCGCACCGCGTCGGCCAGGTTCGCCGCACCGACCGGCGCGATCATGAACTCCTGGATGTCGATCGGGTTGTCGGCGTGGGCGCCACCGTTGATGATGTTCATCATCGGCACCGGCAGCAGGTGGGCGTGCGCGCCGCCGACGAAGCGGAACAGCGGCTGGCCGGCGGCGGCCGCGGCGGCCTTGGCTACCGCCAGCGACACGCCGAGGATGGCGTTGGCGCCGAGGCGGCTTTTGTTTTCGGTGCCGTCGAGCTCGATCATGGTGCGGTCGATCAGCATCTGGTCCTCGGCGTCGATGCCCGAGACGGCGTCGAAGATCTCGCCGTTGACCGCGTCGCAGGCCTTGCGCACGCCTTTGCCGCCGTAGCGCCGCTTGTCGCCGTCGCGCAGCTCGACCGCCTCGTGGGTACCAGTGGAGGCGCCCGACGGCACCGCGGCGCGGCCCAGGTGCCCGCTGTCCAGGGTCACGTCGACCTCGACAGTCGGGTTGCCTCGGCTGTCCAGGATTTCACGCGCGAAGATGTCGGTGATGGCGGTCATGGATGATCGTCCTTGCCGGCGGCGTCAGATGTGGACCGGGTGCGCCTTGGCCAGGCGGTCGAGCTCGAGCAGGGTCTCGACCACGCCCGGCAGCTGTTTTAGCGGAATCATGTTGGGCCCGTCACTGGGCGCGTTGTCCGGGTCCTGGTGGGTCTCCATGAACACCGCGGCGACGCCGACGGCGACGGCGGCCCGGGCCAGCACCGGCGCAAACTGGCGCTCGCCGCCCGAGGCGTCGCCCTGCCCGCCCGGCTGCTGCACCGAATGGGTGGCGTCGAACACCACCGGGCAGCCGGTCTTGGCCATGATCGGCAGTGCCCGCATATCGGACACCAGCGTGTTGTAGCCGAAACTGGCGCCCCTCTCGCACACCATGACTTTCTTGTTGCCGGTGTCGGTGATCTTCTTGACCACGTTGGCCATGTCCCACGGCGCCAGGAACTGGCCCTTCTTGACGTTGATGGCGTTGCCGGTCTTGCCAGCGGCCACCAGCAGGTCGGTCTGGCGGCACAGGAACGCCGGAATTTGCAGGACGTCGACGACGGAGGCGACCGGCTGGCAGTGCTGCGGCTCGTGCACGTCGGTCAGCACCGGGCAGCCGGTCGCCGAGCGGATCTCGGCGAAGATCGGCAGCGCGTCCTCGAGCCCGATGCCGCGCGGGCTCGCGCCGCTGGTGCGGTTGGCCTTGTCGTAGGAGGTCTTGTAGATCAGCCCGACGCCGAGCTTTTTCGCCATCTCCTTGAGGCGCCCGGAGATGTCGAGGGCGTGCTGGCGGCTTTCCAAGGCGCACGGGCCGGCGATCAGCACCAGCGGCAGGTCGTTGCCGACGGCGACGTCGCCGATCCTGATGTGGCGGGGCTTGCTCATGCGGCCGATCCTACACTAGGCGCGATTGTTGGACGGCGCCGGCGATGAACGACTTGAACAGCGGATGCGGATCGAACGGCTTCGACTTAAGCTCGGGATGGAACTGCACGCCGATGAACCACGGGTGGTCCGGGATTTCGATGATCTCCGGCAGCACGCCGTCGGGCGACATACCCGAGAACCGGATGCCGGCTTTCTCAAGCGTCTCCTTGTAGCGGGTGTTGACCTCGTAGCGGTGGCGGTGGCGTTCCGAGATTTCCCGGACCCGGTAGATGTCGCGCACGCGGCTGCCCTTCTCGAGCACACACGGGTAGGCGCCCAGTCGCATGGTACCGCCGAGATTGCCGCCAACCTGGCGCTTCTGCAGTTCGTTGCCGCGCAGCCATTCGGTCATCAGCCCGACCACCGCGTGCTTGCAGGCGCCGAATTCCGACGAGCCGGCGCCCTCGAGGCCGGCCAGGTTGCGCGCCGCCTCGACCACCGCCATCTGCATCCCGAAGCAGATGCCGAAGTACGGTACCCGCCGCTCGCGGGCGAAGCGAGCAACCGCGATCTTGCCTTCCGAGCCGCGCTCGCCGAAGCCGCCCGGGACCAGGATGCCGTGCACGCCGTCCAGGTGGTGGAGCGCGTTGCCGGTCTCGAAGGTTTCCGACTCCATCCAGTGCATGTGGACGCGCACGTTGTTGGCGATGCCGCCGTGGTGAAGGGCTTCCGCCAACGACTTGTAGGCGTCGATCAGGCCGGTGTACTTGCCGACGACGGCGATCGAGACTTCGCCCTCCGGCTTCAGGATGCGGTCGCGGATTTCGATCCAGCGGCTCAGGTCCGGCGCCTTCGCATTGATGCCGAAATGGCGACAAACCTGGTCGTCGAGTCCTTCGTCGTGGTAGCTGATGGGAACGCCATAGATGGTCTCGACGTCGAGCGCCGGGATCACCGCCTGTTCGCGGACGTTGCAGAACAGCGCGATCTTGCGCCGCTCGGCGTCGGGGATCGGGCGGTCGGCGCGGACGAGCAGTACGTCGGGCTGGATGCCGACGCTGAGGAGCTCCTTGACCGAGTGCTGTGTGGGCTTGGTCTTCAGCTCGCCGACCGACGGGATGAACGGCATCAGTGTCAGGTGTAGATACATGGTGCGGTCGCGGCCGAGGTCGTTGCCCAACTGCCGAATCGCCTCCAGGAATGGCAGGCCCTCAATATCGCCGACGGTGCCGCCGATCTCGCACAGCACGAAGTCCTCGCCCGTCAGGTCGCTGGTGATGAAGTTCTTGATGGCGTCGGTGATGTGGGGAATGACCTGGATCGTGGCGCCCAGGTAGTCGCCGCGGCGCTCCTTGGCGATGACGTCGGAATAGATGCGGCCCGTGGTGACGTTGTCGCTCTGGCGGCAGGCGACGCCGGTGAAGCGTTCGTAATGGCCGAGGTCAAGGTCGGTCTCGGCGCCGTCATCGGTGACGTAGACCTCGCCGTGCTGGTAAGGGCTCATCGTCCCCGGGTCGACGTTGATGTAGGGATCGAGCTTTCGGAGCCGCACCTTGAAGCCGCGCGCCTGCAGGAGCGCGCCCAGAGCCGCCGATGCAAGACCTTTACCGAGTGAGGAAACCACGCCGCCGGTGATGAAGATGAACCGCGTCATGGGCGTACAGTGTACACCAATTGGGAGGCCCTCATAAAGGAAAGAGGCGGCGCTTCCGCCGCCTCTCCACATCCAGGCATTCCGGTCGGTTCCATGCCCTGTCCCCCCGTCACTTGGCCAGCGGCACGGTCGGCTGGCTCGGCGTCGCCGGCTGCCCGACGGCCGGCTTCGGCTCGTCGAGCAGCGATTTGGCGCCACGTTGTTCGTGCGACGCCAGGACCGCCAGGGTCAGGCTGGTGAGCATGAAGCACGCCGCCAGCACCGCCGTCGTCCGGGTCAGCAGGTTGGCGGTCGAGCGGCTGGTCATGAAGCCACCCATGCCGCCACCGCCCATCCCGAGCGCGCCGCCCTCGCTGCGCTGGATGAGGACCATGCAGACCAGCGTGATCGCCAACAGCAAATGGATTACAAGCAATACGGTCGTCATGAATTTTCCGACTTTGCGGTTCGGGGCCTGCGGCCGGGAGGCCGGGGTTCGGGCTGTCGCCGCGCTTTTTAGTCCGTTGCGCCCGATAAGGCTAGAGGCAACTTTCGGCGATCGCCCAAAAGTCCCGGGATTTCAGGCTGGCGCCGCCGATCAGGCCGCCGTCCACGTCAGGCAGCGCCAGCAGGGCATGGGCGTTGTCGGGCTTCATCGAGCCCCCGTACAGCACCCGCAGCCGCGCCGCCTCCTCCGCCCCCAGGGCATCGGCGAGCCGGGCGCGAATCAGGGCATGCACTTCCTGCACCTCGTCGTCGGACGGCGTGCGGCCGGTGCCGATTGCCCAAACCGGTTCATAGGCGACCACGACGTTGGCCGCCGAAGCCTTCCCGGGCAGCGATCCTGCAAGCTGCGCCTTGACCACGTCGAGGGTATTGCCGGCATCGCGTTCGGCTTCTGTCTCGCCGATGCAGACGATCGCCGTCAGGCGGCGGGAGACGACGGCCTCGGCCTTCGCCTTGACGATGGCGTCGGTTTCGCCGTGATTGGTCCGACGCTCGGAATGGCCGACGATGACGAAGCGGCATCCGAGATCGGCCAGCATGACGGCACTGATGTCGCCCGTATGGGCGCCCTTTTCGGCGGCGTGGCAATCCTGCGCGCCCAGCGCGATGCCGCTACCGGCGATCGCCTTGCCGACGTCGGCAATGACCGTAAACGGCGGGCAGACAACCATGTCGAACGCCGGATTCAGCCGGCCTTTCATCAGTGCTACGAGCTCGCCGGCGAGCGTCACGCCGTCGGAAAGCAAGCCGTTCATCTTCCAGTTTCCGGCGATCAGCGGGCGGCGCGGGCGGGGCATGATGCAATCCGACGATGCGAAGGGGTTGGCCGGGTATTCAGGCGGTGGCGGTTCTTTAGCACAACCTTCCGAAAGCCTGAAACTGGGAATGCAGACCGACGACGCCGTCGGCGGCAAAATGCGGACTGACGGTTTTTCTACTAGTAGATGACGGCGCAGCCGCGGGAGTGTTGCCGGCGTCGCCGGTTCCGCCCTTCGCCGTCAACGCGTTGACCGCCGCCCGGGCGGCAATTCCGTGGTTGCGAGCCCATGCAGGCGCTTTTATGATGCCGCGCCATTCGCCCTGGGGGCACCGCCCTCGTCATTTGTCATTGTCCAGCCGCGACAGCATTCCGGTGCGCCATGCTTACGGAAATCCGCAAATACTCGAAATCCTTCGTCGTCAAGATTCTGTTTGGGATTTTGATCGCCAGCTTCGCGGCGTGGGGCGTCGACGACATGATCCGGGTCGTCCAGTCG